>JANPGW010000379.1:0-2083 GCA_031424115.1 Saprospiraceae bacterium
CAGTTTTTAAATAAAAAATCATGACAAAATACATCGCCTTCCTAAGAGGCATCAACGTTGGCAATATTCGCATTAAAATGACTGACTTGCAATCGGCGTTTGAAAAAATGGGTCTTACAGATGTGAAAACCTATCTGCAAACGGGCAATGTTGTATTTCAATCGGATAAAACGCTTACAGATATTAAGCCACTACTTGAAAAAGGGCTTTCAGAAACCTTTAATTATAAGGCTTATGTGCTTTTATATCCGCATAATTCATTAGAAAATATCATTGTTCAATACCCCTTTGCACGATTGGAAACCCACCATGCTTATGTGATTTTTATAGAAAATAATGCTGTTTTTGAAGAATTAAATGCACTTTCACATGAAATGAGCGAAGAAGCGAATAGTATAAAAGCAGGTCATGAAGTCCTGTATTGGCAAGTGAAAAAAGGCGAAAGCACAGATACGCCTTTTTCTAAAATACTGTCTAAAGCAAAATATAAAAGCTCAACTACCGTGCGGAATATCCAAACGCTTGAAAAAATGATTTAAAGACCTTGAATCCCCCAAAGGGGGACTTAATAAAAAATATAACGCCATGCATACCACCAATTATATCAACACATTTATAGAAGTGGCAGAAGATTGCCCCGCACAATCCGCTGAAGTGCCTCCACAAAAAGGCGAAGCCAAATCGGTAGCGAATCTTCATTTTGAAATGATTGAGGCACATCCGTATCAATACACATCAGATGATGTCATTTTTAAAACTTTTGCGGTAAAAAATAGCCTCGACAGTAATTTGGAAAATGAGCGCAACCAATTTTTTTCAAAAGGACAAGCTTGTATGCGTTGTTCGCCCTTGACGAAGCGTTATGGCTGGGGAGTGCACAGCAACGAAGAAGGAAAAATTGCCATTTTCCCGCGTGAATCCGAAGAATATCAGCGGTTTTTAAAAGATGACAACTTAAAACGAGTAAAAGCCATGCGCTCAAAAAAGGCGTAAATATTTCTTTTTAACAATATTTATCGCCCATATTTCTAAAATTTGCTTACTTTGTAGAGAATAAATGAACCTGTTTAAAAACAGCGACTCATGAGTAAGCTCCTTTTATGCTTTTTATGTTTGGGCTTTTCTACTTTATTAAAAGCGCAAATCAACCTTGTTCCGAATGGTCAATTCGAGGAAATAGTTGCCTGTGGGGGGCTGAATTTTGCTATGCAGGATTGGTTTGTACCTCAAAATGATACTGTCAAGATTGAAAACCCCTGTTCTTACATTGATTGGTGGCGATTTTTAAGATCCAAAAAAATAGGTTTAGGGAACAGTTATAGTGGTTTCATCGAAACTTATTACAAGGGTTTTCCGGATGATTTTATCAATAGTGGAAGGCGATATTTAGCCGTAAAATTGAAACAACGACTTATAGCAGGACAACAATATTACTTTGAAATGTACACGCGAGCAGTAGATACTTTTCCCAACTACCAATTGGTCAATACCGTCTTCACATCCGGGCAAGATGTGGCTTTTGTAAAAGAGCCACCACTATTCGATTTCGATTTGCCCCGCCATTTTTTAGAAATCCGCCCCGTTTTTAGGAGTCAATTTATGCAAAATTATAGTTGGCAAAAAGTAAACGGTTGTTTCACTGCCAGTGGCGACGAAGTGTATATGATTATCGGCAATTTCCGAAGCGATGCCAATACCGAAACGGCATCAACAGGAAAACGCAATTCGAATTTCCCGAATGGATTGACCTCTTATTACGCGATTGACAATGTCGTTTTGACTCCTATGAACCTGGGGTTACGCGATACCGCTATCTGCGTGGGCGATACCCTAAAGCTGAATGTTCTGAAAACAATACCGGACTCGGTCACTTACAAATGGCACACCGGAGCAACCACCCCTCAGTATGAAAGCACCCAATCGGAAAATATCAATGTTACTGTTCAATATTCGCATCAATGCTTATTGAATACATCTTTAAAATTGAAAGTCATAACGCCCGAATATAAACCTATTGCGCAAGATACCTTACTCTGCATAGGTACACCCGTCACTTTCAGAGCCGGAGCAGGGCTAAAAGGAG
>JANPGW010000380.1:0-44451 GCA_031424115.1 Saprospiraceae bacterium
TTTTTGTTTTTTTTTTTTTGTTTAAAAAAAACCAAAAACCCAAAACCCAAAACTCAAAACTTTTTAATTAAGGTTCATTTCTTTCACAAGTGTATTCACAAAAGCCACTTGTTCACTATTTCCTTTCAACTCTTTTCTAATAACTTTCTCAGCAATTTCCAATGCTAAAGTGCCGGCTTGATTTTTCACTTCTGTGATAGCCGATAACTTCATATTTTCAATCTCTTGTTTAGCATTCACCATGATTTTAGATGCTTCTTCTTTGGCTGCATTTTTCGACTCATTCACGATGGCTGTCGCTTGGTCTTTAGCATCTCTAAGCATTTTCATCCGCTCTTCGCGGGCTTGAGCCAGAATTTGCTCATTTTCTGCTTTAAGGTTAGCTACTTCAGCACGCGCTTTTTCGGCAGAGTTAATAGCATCCGCAATTGACTTTTCGCGGTCTTGCATGGCTTGAACCATTGGCTTAAAAGCAAATTTACTTAATAGGTAGAAGAAGACACCAAAGATGGCAAGTGTCCAAAAGAATAAACCAAAATCAGGTTTGATTGGTGAAAAATCAACAAGAAATATCATGATTCTAATATTTGTATGATTAAATTTTTTATTTTACTTAAACCAAGAATAAAAAATTAATTTTTAATCTAAAATAGAGCCAGCAGAACAACCAACCGTTGCGCCAACTGGCTCCCTTTTCTTTTACGATTTGCGATTACTTGATGATCGCAATAACGCACGCAAACAACGCAACCGCTTCAACGAAAGCTGCAACGATTAGCATATTTGCACGAATGTCATTAACGGCTTCTGGCTGACGAGCGATAGCTTCCATGCCACCTTTACCAATCAAACCAATACCAATACCAGCTCCGATAGCTGCCAAACCTGCTCCAACTGCTGAATACATGTTATTATATTTAAATTTATTAAAAAATGATTTTCATTATTTTATATCAACTTTTCAGAAAAAATATCTTGAAAAGGTAAACTCAAATTTAGTGGTGCGCTTCTTCATGATGATGCTCTTCAATAGCAGCACCTATATATGAAGCGGTCAAAATAGTAAAAATAAATGCCTGAATGAATGCCACAATCACTTCGATAATACTCAAAAATAAAGTAAATGGAACTGCTACTGCTGTACCCATTATTGCACCCGGCACACTTTTACCGGCATTACCAAATACGAAAATCAAACCCACCAATGCTAATATAATAATGTGTCCCGCGGTGATATTCGCAAAAAGACGAATCATTAATGAGATGGGCTTTGTAAAAACACCAATGAACTCTATGGGTGCAAGGAAGATTTTCATAACCGGTGATACGCCCGGCATCCAAAATATATGTTTCCAGTAATCGGCTTTACCATTTAAATTGGTAATAACAAAAGCAACAAGTGCCAAAGCGGCTGTTGTGGCTATATTACCGGTTACATTTGCTCCAAAAGGGGCGAATGGAATCAAACCAATTAAATTATTCGCTAAAATGAAAAAGAAGACCGTTAATAGGTATGGCAAAAACTTCATGTATTTATCCCCTATCATAGGCTTAGCCACATCATTAGTGATAAATTCAACAACCGGTTCTAAAACATTTTGAATACCGGTTGGTGCTTGTCCGGGGCGTTTTTTATACCCACTTGCTGCTTTACCAAATAAAAATAACAGGATTAAACCCGACATAATCATGGTAAAAACATTCTTTGTAATTGAAAAATCGTAGAAAGAAGAAGAAGTAAATAAACCTTGTCCTTTCTCTATTTCATATTCTTTTCCTTGATATTTTATAAAAGCATTGTCCAAAGAATCATGGTGTACATAATGCTCCTCACCGTCATGTGATTCAAATGCCTCTAACGCTACTTCACCATCAGGGAAACTTGAATCTTTCACTCTTTTCACTACTCCGTGATCACTGGCAAATTTATCATGTGCTTCAGCGCCATGATGAAAAACAGAAGACATGAATGTTTTAAGACCTTCCTCTTTGACATAAAAAATACAAGGCAAGGGAATCGTATAATGACCAAAAAGATGAAACTCATGCGTATTCGCAATGTGGTTCATTATACTTGGGGTAGGGTCATATTTCTCTTCTACATGAGCTGCCTCTGTCTTAGTAGATTCAGTTGTTGCTGCCGGCTCAGTTGCCGTCGGTGCTTGAGCATGAGGATTATCATGCTGAGCATTCAACGAAGTGCCAACTATGACACTTAAAACACAGGTAAATAATAGATTTTTCAACGTCATCATATATAGAATTGTATATGTATTCTTTAAAACGATGCAAATGTAATCACTAATAGCTGATTTAAAAAGCGTATTCTAAACTTTTTCCGCTGTTTTTCAATATTTTTATAAAAAAAATGAAAAAAAACTGTATTTTAAGACGACTTCCTCCCGTTGAAAAATGGATAAAATTGAATAAAAATTAGGCGATATACTGAGGGGGGGCAATAATTATTTTTCAACCTGATGCCCGACAAAACTATTATCTGTTTTTTTGTTAAAATCAAAAAAAATAGGCGTTAAAAAATAGCCGGTGGCAAATGCCGGTTATTTTTTTAACGCCTACTCAATAATTTTAAAAGTTGCGCAATAAGTTATTTTTTTGAAATTCTGTAAAATCTGCCTTGATCAGTTATCGCATACAAAGCACCGTCTTTGCCTTGCGTTACATCCCGAAAACGCTGCTGTTCCTCTGAAAGTAACCGCTCTTCGCCAACGACTTTATTGTTTTCAATCACTAAACGAGCTATATGCGTACCGCTCAAACAACCGATAAAAAGGTTGTTTTTCCATTCAGGCATCATATCACCGCTATAAAAAGTCATGCCGCTCGGCGATACTGAGGGATCCCAATAATAGACAGGCTGTTCCATTCCCTCCTTTTGCTGAATGGCGTCGCCAATTTTTTTACCGCTGTATTCAATTCCGTAAGTGATGACAGGCCAGCCATAATTTTTCCCGGGTTGAACATGATTAACTTCGTCACCGCCTCTTGGACCAAACTCATTGGAAAAAAGTTCGCCTGAAATAGGGTGAAATGCCAGCCCTTGCACATTGCGATGACCATAGGAATACAGTTCCGTTTTAGCGCCGTTTTGCCCTCCAAACGGATTGCCTGCTACCGCTTGTCCGTCGGTTGTCATACGAATGATTTTCCCTAAGCTCGAATTCAACTGCTGTGCCTGAGGGCGGGTAACCAAATCCGAACGCTCGCCTGTGCTAACAAAAAGATTGCCCTTTTTATCAAACTCAATACGCCCGCCATAGTGCAGATTACTATTGTGCGCGGGCGTGGCGCGATAAATAACAGTTGCCCCTTCAACTTTGGTTTCATCCGCCGAAAGTTTACCTTTAGCCACCGAAGTAAGGGTTCCGGCAGCTACATTTTCCGCAAAAACCCAATAAAGCATACGGTTTTGTTCAAACGCGGGGTCAATTGCAATGCCCAGCAAACCACCTTGCCCGTTTGAATTGACAGCCGGCAATCCGGTAATGGGCTTACTCAATTCGCCGTTAGATTTGACAATACGCAAATCACCGGCTTCTCTTTCAGTAATGATAAACCTCCCGTCAGGCAGGTTCTTGATACCCCAAGGAAACGACAAATCTTCGGTCAATACCTTAAACTCGTAAGGTGTTTTAGTTTTAACGGCGTTGATTCTGGTTTGCCCCGCGAACGCCGGTTTATAAGACGAATTGGGTGATTTGGTTTCAACATGTTGCACCGACGAAGCGCGGTCATTAGTGGTTTGGCTGCACGATACGAATGTGCCAAATACGAATGAGAATAATAATGTCTTTTTCATCTAACATAATGGTTTAGGTAGTTTACAAAGAGTTGTATTTCTTACAAAGATAAGAACATTCCTAAATGAAAAAATGTACTTATCCGCACCATCTGTTTTTACATGAGAATTTTGTTTAGAATCAAAAAGAATAGGTGACTTGACCGAACGGCTCGGTATATTTAACCGCGCCTTGTCCCCATAGCCATTTGCCTAAACCTACTGAAACACCTATATTTTTATTCAATTTTGCGTACACACTGTAATAAATCCTCAAGGTTTTGCTGTTATTGAAATAAAAATTAGGACGGCCACTTTGGTAAAACCGATCGGTATAATCCGGTATTTTACCATTGCCTATTCCACCGATGTAATCAACAAATAGGTTAGGAACAATTTTTATATTGTCATTGATTTTTATATTGTATCCCGCACTGAAATTAGCCACTATTTGGTCGGCATAAGCACCCTGCCGGAAATTGTAACCGACCTGTGTCTGCCAATAGATATTCCCTTTTTTATCAAAACTGCCGCCAATACTGTAAGCAAACATCAAATCGCGTTTCATAATACCGCGCCATTCGCTACTGGCTTCTACAAAAGTGTCTTTTCCTATTTTTTGGGTAATATACCTCGAATAATTTTTACCGGGTTGATTATATAAATCGGGAAAACGGCTATTCACTTCAATAGCCATCGGTATTTTAGTGGGCAATTTGTATTTCAACCGCAACCAAAAATCAGTCAATCCACTATTCACTTCCCACTGTGGAGCAATTTTCTTTCCTGTTTTTGGGTCTGAAGTAATTCTTTCCCATCCTTCTAAGTATAAAAATAATGCTGAAAACTCAAAGCCTTTACCAAGCCCAAAAGCCGGCGCGAAATAGGTGTATCTAAAATCATGGAACTTGCCATCTATCAAGTCCGTACCCTCTTGCAAAGAATTGCCCGACCAAGTATCATCTGCTCCCGTAGTGGTTTCTTTGGTATCAATAGTTGTTGGAAACCAGCGTTTTCCGCCCGTTTTACGGCTGTACCCGACCGTTATATCGGTTTTACCTTTTTCTAAAACCCAAGGGGATTGAGCCCGACTATCCAATAATATTATAAATGTTGCTATTAAAAGGAAATATTTTTTCATGTTGAATTTCTGATTTTAAGTGCAGAGCATAGCTTTGCCACGATATTGATAATCAATTATTAAAAGATTAAATGGTTATTTATACGCTATAAACTTTCTATTCTGCCCCATCCGTTTTTGCCCGTTGAATAGCAAAATTGCCGATATTTGTCCCAACTTGTAATCCAACCTCACAATCCATACGATAATGAATACCGCCAAAAAGGCGTGAGTTGGACGCTTCTTTTGCCAAATCGTCGTAATGGTTTTTGTTGCTTGGAAAAATATAGCCTAATACAGTAGCCGCTGCCCCTGAAAAAGTAGAGTGACCAGATGTATAAGAAGGGAAATTGGGCAAACCTGTCAATGTTTTTATTGACTTATCCAACTGTGAAGGGCGTGGATAATAATAGTATGATTTTGTATCCCAACAACTGATAGCAGCATCCATAAGTGACATATTGAGTAAAGCAAGGTTTCGGGCTGTGCGTACTTCACTCATTTGTGCTTTTTTAATATCATCACAAGCGATAGCATTCCAATGTCCAGGAGGGGTTTGAGTACCCGTTCCGTCAGCCCAAAAGTGGACGATGGCAAGGTTTTCTCGAGTAGGATTAGTGGTATAAGACTTAACTTCTGTTATTTGCTTCTGTATTTCTGCTGATTTTGTAGATACGGGTGGTGCAGGACGCACTGCGGCTACGTTCGGAATCAACCAAACCCGTACGCCACCATAAAAAGGCAACATGGGTGGACGAGAAGGCGATTCCATACTTTTCCAAGGTTCTTCTCCTATGGCGTTGCGATTAGCAGCCAAACTATCCCATAAGGTTTGTGTGCCAATAGCATTTTTCATACCATCGGTTTTCACTTTAGCCAATACTTTAGCCGCGACCGCTCTCCCTAATGAATCTCCGGCTACAATATCACTCCTAACCGCCGCTCCTGCCCACATTTTATAAAAACTGGCTTCCTGTGCTTTCACCGTCAAAAATTCGACTTCTGTGGGGAATAAAAATTTCAACAATTCTACTGAGGCACTCGATAAGGCGGCGTCTTCAGAAGGATAAGTAGGCAAATCAGATTTCAATACTGAGGGGGTGATAGTAGCATCTATTTTATAGGGTGCCGGGCGTTTATATTGCTGTTTCAATTTATAAGCGGCTACTAATGCATCGTATTGTGCAACGCAAACATATGCATAAGCTCTTGCGGCATAAGGTGGATTGGAAAATGGAAATTCCGGATATGCAAATGGATTAGCTTGATTTGGAATCGGATATGTACCATCAGTATTGTTTTGAGGAGCCAAATTGTGCTTGGCGACTAACGCCCTCATGATTTCATTCCAACGCAATGTTACGCCTGCACTCCAATATTTGATAGCTGCTTTTTGGCTATTTGTCAAATTCGCTTGCGCTGTTTTCACCTCTTGCAACTCTTGCTGATACTGAGGGGTAGTGGTGGATAATGCCTCCGGAATTTTAATGTCATCAGCGTTAACTAATACGCAAGGTTTCCAATTACCGGCATTTTCATCCAGTTTTGTTGGTGCCAGTTCTGTCCATTCTGTGCTTTTTTCAATAATGTCTTTGTTACAGCTTATGAGCGAAAAAATCATTAAGCTCAGTACCAAAATTGACACATTGGACAAGAAAGATAAGGAATGCTTTATTTTTATATTAAAATTATTCATTTTATTTAATTTTTATAATATCAATACTTTACAATAAAATATGAATTTTACATTTAGTATTTTATATCAGTTTTGCTTGTCTTGTTAAAATCAAAAGCCATCATAAGCCCTAAAGCTACGCTTGTCGTTTGACCCACATTCCGACCATTCAGTGTGTAGGCATAGTTAGCAACCACTTGCAAATCATGAAGGGGTTTAATACGGTAAAAAGCTGTTATACCCACACGCGTTGCAATCATTTTATTTGAAGGAAACATCATATCGTTGCGACGAATATCAAAACCACCCAGTGTGGCATTATGCTCAATATAAGCCTCTGCCTCAATACGGTGTGAATAATAACCGGCTCTCAAAGAAATATTGGCAACATTCGGCATTGCCACCTCATTGCTGAATATGTTTTTGTCTGTATAGTAATTTGTGGCATCTATTTTAATATTGCTTCTCATCGTGTATGTTCCTTGTGCGGTAACTGTTAACCCATTAGCATTCAGATAATGAAGCATAGTCCTGCCAAAGAGCGTTTTGCTTTGATTGCCAATTGCCAAAGGAAACGCCGCTATATAATCAGTAGTAGGAATAGAACCCCCAACGATGATATTCGCAGATAAATCTTTGACTTTCAATACTTTATATTTCAATCCAACTGTCAAGTCTTGAATACCTGACATGCCGGACATAGTGCCGGCACTTGCCTGTGTGTATACATACGGTAGAGAAGCAATGATATTGAGTTTGTCGCTAATGCCATAATTTGCCATGATACCTACACTCTTCATAGTCATTGTGCCCATATTGAGATTCTGTCGTTTAGTCGTGCCTTCCCAATAATCTTTAAATTGATCTTGAGCAACCATTACACCGCCACAAAAATTGTTTTTAGGCATAAATATGCCATCGGTAAGTGACTGTGCTTGTATGAAAAAAGGTAATAAAAAAGCTATTAAAGTATATCGGTATTTTAAGGAAATTGTAGTAAACCCCGGAATAAGGAGATATTTTTTCATTTTATGAAATGCTTGATTTTATTACTAAAACAGGACTTAAAGTAATGTCTTAGCAAGAGCGAAAAATAAATGTGAAAAGTCAACTCATAAATGTGTGGTCACAATAACTAATAAGGTAAAGATCTCCCCTTCAGCCTTGTCTGCCGACAGGTAGGTATAGACACACTGACGGACATTTATGCACAGATGTACAGCCCCTAATAATGACATTAAGAGGTAAAATAATCTATACTTCGACAATCACGTTAAAATAAATTTGGAAAATTTTAGAGAAAAAAATCAAGAAAAGCTGTTCGGTGGTGGCGTTTGAACAGTGAGGAATGGGTCAGTCTTTGCGTTTATATACAACAAGAAATGTAAACTCTCTTTTATGGGAGCGTCCAGTGTTTTCATATTCGCCGCTAAATCCTGAAAAAACAAGTCTTTTTGTAATTTGAAAAAGACATTGTGATTGTCCGATGAAAACGGGTCGCTCGCGTTTTTCTTAGTAATTTTTTGATACTCTACCAATTGAGAGCTATCTACGATGGTATAACAAATGGTTTTACCCTGATGTTCCTCGGAAAAGAAGTTTTGGCTATAGACGTCGCCGCGCATACGAGCATTGTCTTCAAGCACCACTACTGCTTGTGATTGTCCAATCCTGTCCGATTTTTCAAGGGATAGTTGTACTTCTAAATCAGATAAATTGCGTTGAACAGCCACGTACTCGACACTGAACAGCAAGGGGTGAATCAAGCTATCCGCTATGAAAATCAGAACAAGAAGTCCAACCAGCAAGCGTCTCATGTCGAGTTTTTAATTAAAAATTGAATACAACGGAACAAAGAAAATCAAAAAACTTGAATTCAATTAATTTCAACCCGTTTTTTAGATGAAATATGCTGTCATTAACATTTGCAGGTCTCATATCTAATCATAGGACAACCCGTATTTATCCAAAACATCTTGAGGCACACCCTCCCAACTATTGGGTCTGTTACCCACATAACCCAAGTCTTTAAAGCCCATTTCGGAGGTATAAAACCCTGTCAACGTCAGATTACGCATCAGACTGAAGAATTTTGCCCCTTGCGAATGTTCCGGTTTGGCTTTCAAAGGATAGGCAATAAGGTCTATTAATGTCATTTTTTGAGCCGCTGAGCAATCCAAAAAAGTTTTTTCAAACATCTTCAAACATTGCACATCAAGCCATTTTAAACCTCCACGCATGGGCGTTTGCATATCAGGCTGGTCTTTTAACATGAACTCGATAAATGCGGGTACACCCGCTTGCGAGGCGCTTCCCGACGTACCGTCAGCCGGCAAGATAATATCACTCAAAACAGTTACCATCTTCATTTCGATAGGGGTGAGAAATTTATCGGCTTTCAGCTTTCTATCCCGCTTTTTCTCTTCTTCGGTACTCCCCGGCTTGTCAGGGTCTTTCTCTTTGAAAAGGTCATTAAGCCCCCCCTCAGTATTGTCCGCTTTTGCAGGTATGGCAGTGACTCCAACACCAAATGTGGTGAGCGCAAGCGCTTTGAGTGAATCGCGTCTTTTCATTTTTATATTTTTGAAAATAAAAAAATCTTTTTAACAGTATCTTCAATGTAAAACACGGATAATCAATATTTTAATTAAATCTTGAAAGCTTTCCTCTGATCGACAATATACTCTGCTGTCCGCATAGCCAACGCCATAATCGTCCAAGTCGTATTTTTATGCGGTTGAGATACCAGCGGCCCACCATCCACCACAAACAGGTTTTTGACATCATGTGCCTGACAATTGGCATTCAAAACCGACCTTTTAGGATTATTGCCCATCCGAACCGTACCGACTTCGTGGATGATACGCCCGGGTGTTTCCAAGCCGAATTGTTTAGCAGCACCTGGATTGCTATTGAGTGCAATGCCTCCCATTTCAGTAATAATAGTATCAAAAGTGTCCTGCATATGTTTAGCTTGGTTGATTTCATTATCTGACCATTTGTAGTGAAAACGCAAAACCGGAATACCGAATTTGTCCACCACATTGGGGTCAATTTCACAATAATCTTCCTCTTTGGCTATGGCTTCACCACGACCTGCCATACCGATAATTGCACCATAATGACGGCGCACTTCCTCTTTCAACCGCGTTCCGTAGCCACCCGCTTCTAATTTAGTACCATCGGGTTGAGGTATAATGCCGTTTGTTTTTTCAATATTAAAGCCAAAGCCATATGACGGCATACCCATACCTCCCCAATATTCGATATGATACCCCCTCGGAAAATCCAATTTTTTATTGTCCAACCACCACGGTGTATAAACGTGCATACCCCCTACGCCATCTTCATTGTATCTTTTTCTATCTATCAAAGCCGGTACAAAAGCTGTACGCGACAAACCCGTAGAATCATGTAAATATTTACCGACAATACCACTGGAATTGGCTAAGCCTTCAGGGAAACGGCTGGACTTGGAATTGAGTAATAGTCGTGCCGACTCACAAGCTGACGCTCCTAAAATGACGATTTTCGCTTTAATGGATTTTTCGCTCAAATTATTTTTATCCACGTAAGAAACGCCTGTTGCTAAACCCGTTTGTTTGTCGGTCGTGACTTCCCGCACCATCGCATTCGTAAAAAGGTCAACATTACCCGTTTTCATTGCCGGTTTTACTAATACAGAAGAAGAGGAAAAATCAGCATAAGCCGAACAACCTCTATTGCATTGGCTACAGTAAAAGCAAGAACCTCTTTCGTCATTGATAGGTTTTGTCAAGATGGATAAACGAGAGGGAATAACCGGAATTTGAAGGCTTTTCCCGGCTTTTTTAATGAAAAGTTCGTGCAAACGGGGCTTAGGTGGTGGCAAAAAAATGCCATCCGGTTCGTTATAAATACCTTCGTTCGAACCGAAAAGACCGACAAGCTGGTCGAGTTTATCGTAATAAGGTTTGACATCATCGTAGCTGATGGGCCAATCTTCGCCCAAGCCATCTATGCTTTTCGCTTTAAAATCGTTGGGTCCAAAGCGCAACGAGATGCGCCCCCAGTGGTTCGTCCGCCCACCCAACATGCGTGAGCGAAACCAATCGAAACGAGTACCATTTTTTTGAGTGTAAGGCTCGCCTTCAAGTTCCCAACCGCCCCAAGCAGCATCAAAATCGCCGAAATGTCGTAACGGCGAAGACGCCCCTCTTCGGGGAGATTCCCAAGGCCATTTGAGTTGCGTGACATATTTCGGGTCGGCGGGGTCGAAGTAACCACCGGCTTCCATTAGAGCAACTTTTGCCCCCGCTTTGGCAAGTATATAAGCTGCCATACCGCCGCCTGCACCTGAACCGACTATTACGACATCATATTCTTTGGCTTGTTCCATCAATTCCATCGGCTATTATTTTCATTTGTTGATTAATATTAAAACAGCGCTTGAAAATAGTAGTTATAATTGGAACAGCCAATTTTATTCGAAATATTTTAAGGAAATCTCAAGACACTTTAGTCGTAAGTAAGGTTTCACCCAATAAAAAAGGGATAAACTTTTGTATATACTGAGGGGGTAGTATTGACAAAAATTTATTCCTTGAATGATAATAAAAAACTGTAGTCTACAAATTCTATCATCAAAACTCTGCATAACCCGGATAACGCGGAAAAGGAATCACGTCGCGGATATTGCTCATGCCGGAGATAAACAACACTAAGCGCTCAAAACCCAAACCGAAACCGGCGTGCGGGCACGTACCGTAACGGCGCGTATCCAAAAACCAATACATTTCCTCAGTCGGAATGTGCATTTCTTCCATGCGCTTCACGAGTTTATCCAAACGTTCTTCCCGTTGCGAGCCACCGACGATTTCGCCGATGCCCGGAAAAAGAATATCCATTGCCGAAACAGTTGTCCCATTATCGTCTTGACGCATGTAAAACGCTTTTATTTCTTTCGGATAATTGGTCAAAATAACCGGTTTTTTGAAATGTTTCTCAACCAAATAACGTTCATGTTCGCTCTGCAAATCCGTACCCCAACCCGTTACCGGGAATTTAAATTTACCTTTTTTATTTGGCGTTGATTCCAATAAAATATCAATAGCTTCGGTATAAGTTAATCTTTGGAAAGGTTGCGCCAAGACAAATTCTAATTTTTCAATCAGTCCCATCTCACTGCGCTCATTTTGCGGCTTTTGTTTTTCTTCCTCATCGAGGCGTTGCGCCAAGAATGTGAGGTCTTCTTTACATTTTTCCAAGCAATAACCAATGCAGTACTTCAACATATCTTCTGCTAAGTTCATGTTGTCCTCCAAATCTGCGAAAGCAACTTCAGGCTCAATCATCCAAAATTCTGCTAAATGCCGTGTCGTGTTGGAGTTTTCAGCCCGAAAAGTCGGTCCGAAAGTATAGACTTTACCCAAAGCCAAAGCCGCCAATTCCGCTTCAAGCTGACCCGAAACCGTCAGGTTAGCCGGACGTTCAAAGAAGTCTTTTTTATAGTCCAAGCCTCCCCCCTCATTACGAGGCGGTTTTTCAATATCAAGCGTTGTCACTTTGAACATCTCACCTGCACCCTCGGCGTCAGAAGCGGTGATGATAGGCGAGTGCATATACAAGAATCCTCTATCGTTGAAAAATTGATGAATCGCAAACGCAATAGCATGACGGATGCGAAAAACAGCGCTGAACGTATTGGTTCTAAAACGCAAATGAGCAATTTCCCGCAAAAATTCCAAACTGTGTTTTTTGGGTTGAAGTGGATAAACTGAAGGGTCACAATCACCAAAAATTTCAATAGTATCGGCAATCACTTCCACTGACTGTCCCTTGCCTTGCGACTCGACAAGTTTTCCATCGAAACAAACCGCAGCCCCAACGGTTATACGCTTTAATATATCTGCCGCAGTTGTTTCAGGATTGACTACTACTTGTAAATTGGCCAAGCACGAACCATCGTTCAAAGCCACAAATTGGCTGTTGCGAAAAGTACGCACCCAACCCATTACAGTTACTGTTTCACCAATTTTTGTACCCTTCAAAAGTTCTGCTATTTCCGTTCTTTTTTTCATAATTGTAGTTTAAAAACCAATAAAAAATGGATATAGAAATCGAATTCCCTATTGTAATGTAAGGAAAATTCCACTCTATATTTTTGAAGGCGCAAAATTATGGAAAACTACATTGAAAAGCATCTTTTTTTATGCACAAGTTAAAATTTTAAAGTGTTCCCCTCAAAGCCTGTTCCCTTTCAATAGCTTCAAAAAGAGCTTTAAAATTACCTTTGCCAAAAGACGTTGCTCCTCGGCGTTGGATAATTTCAAAAAATATAGTGGGTCGCGGCTCAAGCGGTTTCGTAAAAATTTGCAATAAATAGCCCTCTTCGTCTCTATCCACCAAAATATTCAAAGCCCGCAATTGGTTAATGTCCTCTTGAATTTCCCCAACTCTTTCCAATAAATCATCGTAATAGACATCCGGAACGCGGAGAAATTCGATACCTCTTTCACGCAATTGCGTCACCGTTTCAATGATATTATCAGTAGCAACGGCTAAATGTTGCACACCGGCTCCTTCATAAAAATCAATATATTCTTCGATTTGCGATTTTTTTAAGCCTTCCGCCGGTTCGTTAATCGGAAACTTTATACGCCCGTTGCCGTTTGAAACGACTTTACTCATCAAAGCCGTGTATTCGGTAGAAATATCTTTATCGTCAAAAGACACGATTTGCGTAAAACCCATGACGTCGTCATAAAAATTCACCCACTCGTTCATTTTGCCCAATTCAACATTGCCTACCATATGATCAATGTATTTTAAACCAATCTCTTTGGGTTTATAACCGGGATTCCATTCTTTAAAATATGGTAAAAAAACGCCGTTGTATTCGTTTCTTTCCACAAAAATATGAACGGTATCACCGTACGTATGAATGCCCGCACGCTTCACTTTTCCAAAAGCATCCTCTTCAATAATCGGTGTAAAATAAGACTTAGCCCCCCTTTTGACCGTTTCATTGTAAGAATATTCGGCATCATCCACCCACAAAGCTACTACTTTTATCGCATCACCATGTTTATCAATGTGTTGACCGATTTCCGTCCCACTTTTAAGGGGAGACGTTAAAACAAGGCGTATTTTGCCTTGTTGCACCACATAAGATTCTCTGTCGCGGAGACCCGTTTCAAGCCCCGCATAAGCCAACGGTTGAAATCCAAACGCTGTTTGATAAAAATAAGCCGCTTGTTTGGCGTTACTCACGTAAAATTCGACATAATCCGTTCCGTTCAAAGGTAAAAAATCTTCTGCCTCTTGATAAACCTTTGGAATCGGTGCATGCATTGTTGGTGTCATGGCTTGATATTTTTTCGTTAATTGAATATTTTTTTGCGCAAAAGTACCCCCTCAGTATAACTCAATCAAATACTATTTTTTAACTTTGTTATAAGTTTTACTTATACTGTCGATTGTTTTACACTGCTGACTACCTTAATCTATAATAACAACTCATGCGCCCATTTGGTTAAATAAAAGATAAACAACAATGGAACTACGACAATTAAAATACTTTGTAACCGTCGCCGATGAATTACAATTCGTAAGTGCTTCGCGCAAACTCTTAGTGTCTCAACCCGCTTTGAGTCAGCAAATCAAGTTATTAGAAAACGAATTAGGGGTGGATTTATTTATAAAAGTTAAACGCCAAATCTATCGAAAAGTAGAATTGACAGAAGCCGGCAAAGTGTTTTTAAAAGACGCTCAAAAAATCCTCCACCTCTGTAATAAAGCCAAAGAGCGGGTTAAGGAGATTGGATCATCCAAAAAAAACATCAAATTGGGCACTTATCGGATGTTGACCGGTCAACTCATTATAGATACATTGGCTCTCTTCGCTCAACATTTTCCGGAAATGGATATCTCCATCGTGGAGTTACCCACTATTTTAAGCGTTCAAGAAGCCCTATTGGATGAAACTATTGATTTTGGGATTTCTGTTTTACCCATTCATTATAAGGGATTAGAGTACATAACGTTAAAAAAGAGCGAATTGAGCGTTATTTTAGCTAAAAATCATCCCTTAGCGCAAGAAGAGAAACTGACACTTGCTGCCCTGCATGAAGAACGGTGGATTGAAATCGACGCGTCGGTTCACCCTATTTTTGAAGCCATTGAAAAGCTATGTATTAAAGCCGGTTTTAAACGTCGCCCTAACATTGTTCAAGAAGTTCCTTCTTTGGATATTATGGCGCAATTGGTCGCTATGGGCAAAGGCATTGCCTTGGTACCGTCATTTTTTGACACGAGTACAGTGCCCAACATAGTCAATAAACCATTGGACAATACTTCGATTGAGTTCGAACAATGCTTGGTCTTTAGGTCAGATAGGTTTAAGGAAATGATGGATAATTTAAGAAATGATGGATAAAGATGAATAATGGCTATGCTATTCATCGCTTATTGTTCATCATTACTTACCTTAACGCTTTCATAATAGCCAAAACGATATGCTCATCCCAATATTTCGCCGCTACTTGAACCGACAAAGGCATACCGGCGCTCCTTTTTTCAACTTTAGCGGCTGTTTTGAGACTTAAATCTGCCGAAGTTTTTCTGCTAATAGCCTCATCGGCTCGAACGGCTGAAACAGGAACAACACCCGCCGGATAACCGGTTACATTAAAAATTGGGGCGTACATACCCGCTAAACCCAATTTGTCAGCCGTATTGTGCAAAAAAGCAGGCAGTGCAGAGGGCGGACAAAGTAAAGCATCTAAAGGACCCGCTGAGTGGGCATTCATCTTTTTATCAAAATTAAGGCGATAATTATGTAGTTCCTGTACCCAATGATTCAGATAAGCATCGCCACTGCCGCCAAAATAAGGTATCAAGCGCCTCAAACTTTGTTGACCAAGCAGCCCGGATACCCCCCTCAGTATAGACCGTAAAGTAGGCGAAGCTTTGGAAATCATGACAAGTCCGGCTGCTTGAGGCATCGCTTTTTCTTTTCCCAAATTGGTTAAAAATATATTTCCATACTCTGTTTCAGCGCTTAAAAGGCGGAAAAAAATCTCTTCGGCAAAAGCCAAAGAAAGGGGTTCAAATTCAACAACTGTTGCGCCCATCCCTTTGAGTTTTTCCACACTTTCCAACACCGCTCTTTTTACTGCCGACATGGGTTCAAACAAACCATCTGAGAGGAAATAACCGATTTTTAAGCGGCTTATATCCACTTTGGAACTATCTCCTATCGGGAGATTTGCGATAGTTGTGTTGTTATTGACTTCGTTGAGCATTTGTAAAACCAACTCAAGATCTTCTACATGGTTGGCAATGGGCCCCACGACCGAGTTGATCGGCGGTTGAAAAGGCACATCCAAAAACCGCGTCAGGTCAATGGTGCGGTT
This sequence comes from Saprospiraceae bacterium, assembly GCA_031424115.1. Taxonomy (GTDB): domain Bacteria; phylum Bacteroidota; class Bacteroidia; order Chitinophagales; family Saprospiraceae; genus JAAFJT01. Next base: position 15,987 of record JANPGW010000380.1, read on the forward strand.
ATAAGTCGGTTTGATGCCCATTGTACCGCAAAAGGCTGCCGGAATCCGCACGCTGCCGCCAATATCGGTACCGATGCCAAAAGGCGAAGCCTTCGCTGCTACAATTGCCCCTTCGCCGCCACTGCTACCGCCGCAAGCAAAAGCAGGATTATGAGGATTATTGGTTCTGCCATAAACGGGATTGTCACTTTCGTGATACATCAAAAGCTGAGCAACATTGGTTTTGCCTAAAACAATGCCTCCTTCTTTTCTCAGCTTTGCGACGTAGGGGTCATCCGTTGGAGGAAAATCATTTTTCCGGCGCAACAAACCGAATGTAGAAGGGGTATTTACCAAATCAAAACATTCTTTTATTGTAAAAGGCACCCCATGCAAACGACCTTTGGATATACCTTTGGCGATTAAAGAGTCGGCTTCGGCAGCCTCTTTAATCGCCTGTTCGTATCGTTTGACCACAACGGCGTTCAAGGCAGGATTAACAGTTTCGATACGATCAATATAATATTGCACCAATTCTTGACTGGTCAACTCTTTATTTTTAATCTTTTCGGCAAGTTGCTGGGCTGAAATTTCGTTTATTTGACTCGGCATGGTATTATGGTTTAAGAAGAATGATTATAAAGCATAATTTTTTTTCAAATATACCACTTCAAAACCTAATTTACCAAAAAGTTAATAGCTCACGGCTTTTTGCACAGCCAGCCAACTTTGCACACATAAATCATTGATTTTTTGCCAATCTGATTCTGATATATTCTGACCTTTTTGGTCACGAAAAAACATGGCATCGACGCGCAACCGAGCATATACAGTAAATTTATCAGCCGTTTCATTGTATAGGATAGCAGCCGTTTGAGCCAAAAGCTGTTCCCAATCGGACGGGGTATGTTGGGGTTCTCGACGGATAATCCACCATTCCAACTCTTGTTGAGCCATCGTTTTCACATCAAAGGGCTTATCGCTCAAGGCATTGATTTGAGCGTAATATTTTTCTAAAAAGGGCAAAGCCTTCACATAGTCTTCTCTGTTCTGCCCTTTTTTGAATATAAATGCTGCTTTAGCTGCGCTGTACGCCATTGGAAATGACCGCCAAAACGGTGCATGAAATTGATATCTCATGAGTTTTGACATCTGCCAAAAGAGTTTCACCCGTTGGGTTTCATAGTAACTGCGCCACATCTCCGCATCCAATTGACCCACCACTGCGGGGTCAAATCGCCTAAAATTGGCAGTTCTTGGCATGAATAAATCAGAGGCTATCCATAAACCTAAAACGGCAACCAACGCCAGAATCATTTTTTTTAGCGATAAAAATTTTGAAGTCATGATTAAATTGTGATTTTTCCCCTCGGATTTTAACGGCAAAACCATTTAAAGTGCTTTATACTGAGGGGGGTTATCTCTAAAACACGAGAGTCATTTCACCACTTCATATTTAGCGTAAAAAGGTTGATAACCCATTAAAGAAGCAATGGGCGTTAAAACAAAAGCTAAAAAATCTTGTACTCGCCGAGGGATTGCCGCCAAATAGGTTTTGGATTGCATATGTCGAATCCATACCATCACTTGAAGAAACGGCGGTTGTCCTTTGCTGTCCAATTTTCCCTCCATTGCCAAACCAAAAAGGGTTTCTAAAAATCGGTCAATATCCATAGAAGGTGAAATGGTTTGCAACATGACCAAATCTTCGGCATCGGCATTCCAATGGGCATGCGGTATCCCTTTAGGCAAAACCACATATTCGCCGGCAGCCGCATTATAGGTTTTGCCATTGAGTTTGTAGCTTAAAGTACCCCTAACGATTACAAAACTCTCATCACCTGCTATGTGAAGATGTTCTACTTCAAATCCTTTGCCTTGTGGGATGGTGGTTTTGAAGCGGGTATATTGACCGCCTGTTTCATTTGCCGTTTCTAAGAACTCGACCGTTTCACCCGTAATGGGGTTTTTGAAAATTTGTCCTACGAAAGCCATGTTATTTTGATTTTGTAGTAATGCTCCCTCCATTAGAACAAATAAGGCGTGCTCAAAAAGGGAAATTTACCGGTATTATTTATGAAATGTGCAAAAACCCATCTTTAAAAGATTGAGAAACTCTTCACCTAAGCCCTCATCACGCGCCACACTATACTGGGGTGGAATAAAGAAGTGGGCGGTTTGAGCAAACTCATTACCTTCAAAAAAGCCGCACAAACAACTTCGTCTTTTAAAGTAGCGCGATGAACCCGAGCGACATATTTATTGATAAAATCAATGGCAGGTGGCTTAGTGCCTTCAGTGGAGGGGAAACGGAAATCTTCGCCCACTGCCAAACCCCAAGGAATATCAATCACCTTTGCCACCTTTTTTAAAAATATTGTTGCCAATTTTTCTTCGGGGACGTTATCAGACAGCACCTTATCCAACTCAACGGCTTGCATGCACGCAGAAGTCATACCCTGCCCGTAAGTGGGATTAAAGCTCGAAACTGCATCGCCTAAAACCAGATAACCCAACGGGAAACGCTTCAATTTCTCATAATGGCGTCTTAGACTGGACTGGAACTTATAGGGCATAATGTCAGAAAGTGGCTCGCATTGGCTGATGGTGTCATACAATTCCGGCATGGGTAGGCTTTTTACGTACTCCATAAAACTTGCCTCATCCAATGGTGCGCTATCGCCATGCCAACCGCCAACGGAAATAATCCAACGATTGTCCTCTATCGGGAACATACCCCCGAAGCGGGTTTCAATGGGTGCTTGAGGCGTGTATAACATCCAACTTTTACTAAGGGGATGGTCAGGATTACGTTTGAAAATGCGGGTAGCATAACCGACATTGACTTTAACTTCACTCACTGACGGCGCTTCGTAGCCCAAATCAGTCAGCCATTGGCCACTTCGTGAGGCACGTCCGGTCACGTCTATAACAAGGTCAGCATTTAAAAGTGTTGCTTGTTCACTGCCTTTTTTTTCTATCATAATACCCTTAATACGTTGATTATCAGGGGTTGCAATCAGGTTTTTTACCGCTGTATTGTCGAATAATTCCACATTCGGCAGTGCCAAAACACGCTCTCTCACTAAATGTTCCAGCAATGGGCGACTCATTAAAACAGCGTTAAGCTGCATATTAAAACGCTTACGATAGCCACCATAAGTATTCCAAACCATGGTTTCCGCGAAATCCATAAGACAGGCACCGTTATCTTCTAATGCTACTTTGATATCGGGAAAATATTGTGAAATAATGTTAAAACCCGCTGGCAGCAACCCGTGCAAATGTCGTGTTTGAGGCTGTCCTTTTCGAGACTCCGGTTCATGGTGAACAATGTCTTTTTCAATAATAGTGACTTTTTTGAAATGCTGGCTCAATACGCGAGCCGTCATCAAACCGCCTAAACTTGCGCCCATAACAATAGCTTGTGAGCGAGAAGGCATGTTGCTTTCACTTGAATTTTTCATCTATTTTTTGATTTATAATGATGGATTGATTGTAAAAAAGAAACAATCATTTTTCTCAACGATAAAAGAATGGTATTTGGCGTTGAAATTCAGCCTTTTATTTGCGCCATCACGATTGGCATATCGACGATGCCCCAATGTTCGATAAACTTACCGTTTTTTAATGTTAGAATATCAATAACTGGCAAAACAACTTTTCTACCAGTAGCAGGGATACCCATAAATTCGCCTTTATGTGTTCCGTGAAATGCTTTACGGGTTGTTACTTTATCCCCTTCTGCCACTTGGTCATAAATTTCAACGGTCAAATCTGGAAAAGCCGGGCGTAACAGGTGGTTAAAAAAATATACAACACCACTTCTTTCTGTTGGCGAGCCGGGAGGAGCTGTATGATTAATAAAATCAGACGCAATAATCTCATTAAAGGCTTGCATATCACCGCCTTCAATGAAAGCTTTGTTGAAACGTATGACTGTCTCCTTGTTAGCCGTTTGGACAGTAATTTCTAATGTTTTCATTTGATTCTAAATTTTTAAAAAATGAAAAATGAATACTACACTATACTGAGGGGTGGCTGCGTATCCCCATGATACGCCAACCATTCACCCCGTCATCAGAATAATAGGAAAAGGCTAAAAAGATTTGCCAATTGCGCCGGTATCAAAGAAATTGTTGTACCGCACAACTTGTCCATCATTATTAAATTCCCAACGCATTGCCCAAGGCGTTTCGGAAGCCACACCGGATTTTACGCCGATGCCTTTGTGAGAACCATAAGCCGTGACAACATTGCCATTTTGATAGATTTCATTGATATCGAACCCTGTCATTTGAAAAGAATTTCCAAGATCCGCAAAGAATTGAGGCACTTCCTTGGTGCCATGATAGGCGTGTCCGTAAGGGATTTTGCTGGATTCACCCATGGCATTCCATTCAACATGAGGACTAAGGTGCGATAAAATAGTTGGAATATCGCCTTTTGAAAAGGCAGCGTAAATATCCTCAACGATAGCTTTGAGGGAAGTTTTTACTAAAGTTTCCATTTGAACTTGGTTTTTATTAATTAAAAAAATTGATGACAATAATCTACGACAATTTAATTTTTACGAGATTCCTTAATAAAATTGGTTGAATATCAGTGCAGGCGGAGCATGGTGGGAGGTGGTCGATCACTTTTTTGTTGACATTGCCAAATCATGTGGTGCATCGGTATTACCTTTAAGCCAAGTAATTTTGCCGTTGGCTACTTTAAATTGATGGAAAATATTTGCTTTTGACATCTTTCCGGTCTTCAAATCTTTATATTCGCCATTAATTAAGGCTATAACATCGTCGCCATCAGCAATAAAACGATAAGGCTCAAATTTGGTGAACTGCACTTTTGAGGCTAAATATTTAAAAAATTCAGTTACCTCCGTTGTTCCCTTGTACATTTTACCTTCCGGCAAAAATACTCGATCAGTAATATCGAAAATAATATCATTGGTGCATAGTGCTAAGATACCCGGCACATTCCCTTTTCCAAATTCGCTATAAGCAGCCATTACGACACCGACATTGGGATTTGCTAAAGACCCATAACCGATTTGAACCAAGAGTTCATTAGGATTATTTGCCCAATGTGCCACAATTTTGCCATTGTTGTCAATTTCAATAATATCGGTATCGTTCCAGTCCACTTTTTTTCCTGTAGGAGGTATCATACCCATAAGCGACACGGTGTGAGTTGCTTTAAAATTGTTTTTGATATACACTCTGTTACCGGAAACAGCTATATCTTCCACAGTAATTTTGTAATCAGGAAAAGCACTGAATAATGTCTTAATGCCATTCATAATAGCCATCTTGTCTTTTACAGGTTCGGCTCCCTGTGCATAATCAACAGCATTGTCGGCAATATAAGAGCTAAATTTATCGAGGTCATGATTAATAATGGCATCGTAACTTTCTTTAGCTACTTGTTTGATTTGTTCAGCGCTCATTTGAGCTTTTACAGACTGTACGGTAAGCATTAAAAAAAAGGATAGAACTGAAAAAAAATTAATTGTTTTCATTGCGATTTTAATATTATGTAGTTTAATTAATTATTTACCCTGTTAACCTGATAAATATTGTTTTCAAATTTGATTGCAGAAGATTTACGAAGGGATTTAAATTTTGGATTTTAAGACATCAACATTTTTTTAATGGTCAATAAAATTTTATTCAAAGGGTTAATTTGGCAATAATACCATTTTACAAAATCACTCTTTTTTAACACTTAGGCACAAATTCATTTCAGCATATTTAAAATACCAAAGAAGGGTTTAACTTAGCACAAAAAATATAAATTATAACAATTAAATATAATATGATAAATTTAATCTCAGATACTATTACCCAGCCTACACCTCCCATGATGCATGCCATGATGACGGCAGAAGTGGGTGACGATGTGTTCCAAAGTGACCCGACCGTCAATGCACTGGAAGCATTGGCAGCCGAGATGTTCGGTATGGAAGCGGCACTGTTTTGCCCCAGTGGCACGATGACCAATCAAATAGCCATCAAAGCGCATACCCAACCGCTGGATGAGGTAATATGCGATGAAAAAAGTCATATTTTCCAATCTGAAGTGGGCGGATATGCTTTTCATAGTGGCGTAGCGGTCAATTTATTAAGAGGTGAAAATGGCCTTTTGACTGTAGAAATGATTGAAAAAGTGATTAAACCCCATTATGATTGGTTGCCCCGTACCTCGCTTGTTGTACTTGAAAATACGTGTAACCACGGTGGCGGTTCATTTTATCGGTTAGATCAAGTCAAACCTATAGCCGGAATGTGTAAAAATAAAGGGCTAAAACTACATCTGGACGGCGCGCGTCTTTTCAACGCCTTGGTAGAAACCGGCGAAACCACCCAAGAGTGGGGCAATGCCTTTGATTCTATCTCGATTTGTTTGTCCAAAGGCTTAGGCGCACCCGTCGGTTCTCTATTAATTGGTGAAAAAGATTTTATCAAAAGGTCGAGAAGAATCCGAAAAGCGTTTGGCGGCGGTATGCGTCAAGCAGGTTTTTTGGCAGCAGCCGGTATATATGCGCTTCAAAACAATGTTGCCAGATTGAAAGAGGACAATGACAACGCAAAGAAAATTGGCGATATACTGAGGGGCCTCCCTTACGTCGAAAATCTCCGACCAGTGATGACCAATATTGTGATTTTTGACGTCAAAGCGCCTTTTACAGGTGAAATTTTTCTTGAAAAAATAGGACAATTTGGCATCAAAGCGGCTCTTTTCGGACCTAATACGGTGCGTTTTGTAACGCACCTTCATATCACAGACGAAATGATTGAGGAATTGATAAAGGTGTTGAAAAACAATATTTAGTTTATCTAATTTATACTTTTTTTTAAAACACAATAGGCACATAGGACACATAGCTTTTCTCATTCTATTAAAAAGAAACTAACTATGTACTCTATATGCCTATTGTGTTAAAAAAATATAACCTGTACTACTATGACCGCGAATAATTCGGCGATTCTTTTGTAATGGTAATATTATGCGGATGGCTTTCGACAACACCGGCACTCGTAATGCGCACAAAGCGGGCATTTTGCATCTCATCAATAGTACCAGCACCACAATACCCCATACTGGCTCTAAGTCCACCGATATATTGCACCATGACTTCCGCTAAAGTGCCTTTGTAAGGAATGCGCCCTTCAATACCTTCGGGAACCAATTTTTTCACGTCGTCTTCCACATCCTGAAAATATCTGTCCTTTGAGCCTTCTTGCATAGCACCCAATGAGCCCATACCGCGATATACTTTGAATTTTCTGCCCTCAAACAATATCGTTTCCCCCGGTGCTTCTTCCACACCGGCAAAAAGCGAACCGGCCATGATTGAGCTGGCCCCCGCAGCAATAGCTTTGGCAATATCTCCGGTAAACCGTACACCACCATCACCAATGATGGGTACACCAGTGCCTTTTAAGGCTTGAGCAGCATTGTAAATAGCCGTTAATTGCGGCATACCTACACCGGCTACAATACGGGTCGTACAAATAGAGCCGGGGCCCACACCCACTTTTACGCCATCAGCACCCGCATCAACGAGGGCTTTGGCACCACTGCCGGTAGCGACGTTGCCACCGATAACTTGCAGATAAGGATGTCTTTGTTTGGCTTCGCTAACGGCGTTCAACACGCCTTCGGAATGACCATGAGCAGTGTCAATAATCACTAAATCTACCCCCACGGCCATGAGCGCATCCAAGCGGTCGTGCATATCGCGGGTAACACCTAAGGCAGCACCGACAACTAAACGACCGAAAGAATCTTTGCAGGAATTCGGATAATCATGTACTTTCATAATGTCCTTGTAAGTAATGAGACCGGCAAGGTTGCCATGTTCATCTACTACCGGCAGTTTTTCAATTTTATTGCGCTGCAAAATTTGTTTCGCCTGCTCGAGATCGGTACCCACAGGAGCGATGATGAGGTTTTCTTTTGTCATCAATTCGCTGACAATACGGTTAGGATTTTGCTCAAAGCGCAAATCACGATTGGTCAAAATACCCACTAATTTGCCCCATTTACCACCACTGGCAGGATTTTTTTCAATGCCTACAAATTCTACAATCGGAATACCCCCGATGCTGTATTTTTTCATCAGCGCGCGGGCATCGCCCACGGTTGCATTCGGAGCAAGTGTCACAGGGTCAATAATCATCCCGCTTTCCGAACGTTTGACCGAGCGCACTTGATCGGCTTGGGCTGCAATAGACATATTCTTATGAATGATGCCGATACCGCCTTGCCGTGCAATGGCAATTGCTAACGCTTTTTCAGTCACCGTATCCATAGCCGCAGAGACCATTGGCGCATTGATGTACAATTCACGTGTGATTTTTGTTTTGATGTCAACTTCACGAGGAAGGACTTGCGAAAATGCCGGGACGAGCAGAACGTCGTCGTAAGTTAGGGCTTCGCCTAAGAATTTGTCAGAGAGTAAATTTACCGTTTCCATGTGCAAAGATACGGCAACCTAACGGCCTAATTTTACTTTTCATGATTTTTTTTGTAAAATTATTTCAACCCTCCTTCAGACATTTGTTAAAAAAATAATAATTTCAGGAGGGCTTTGATAACAAAGGACATTTTTTAATCGTTGGATAAATCATTACATTTGCAGAATAAAATGGGGTATTATGCTAAACCCGTTATTTAAGAGGGCATAATTTTTAATTTCTTATTATTTGCAACTTTTTAATTTCACTCAACTCTTTGAAAAAACATGAAAAAATGTATCTTATATTGTTTGGTTCTATCTTTCTTGATTCCTGCTTGCTCGACATCAAAAAGTTCCTCATCCGGTGGCAACAACGGGAATATGAACCAACAAGAGAACACCCCAACAACTGAAAAAAAAATTGAAAAACCTGTTATTTCTGAAAATACTAATCTGACCCCTTTAAAACAAAGAACCACCCAAGAGCGTGTCATGACAAAAAAGAAATCCAATACCAACACGTCACGCACCTTTGAAGCGGCTCCATCCGTACCCGATTCACTTTAATTAACAAATCTTAAAAAATTCAAAAAACGTTATAAAAATGAAAAAAACGCTTGCTGCACTAACGTTAGCCGTACTCTTTATAATGGGTTGTACGGCATCTAAAGCTGCAATGAACAAAACAGATAAATCTGTTGCAAAAAATGAAGTTGCACCCCCGCCACCACCTCCTCCTTCAGCTACTGAAAAAGAAATTGAGGGAAATAAAAGAGATGCCGCAGTAGCAGAACAAAATATGCCTGATACGCTGCCTGTTTATCGCAATACTGCTAAAATGGAGACGGATATCATACATACCAAATTGGAGGTGCGGTTCGATTGGGTTAAAAAACACGTGATAGGCAAAGCTTGGATAACTGCTAAACCTTATTTTTATCCAACCAATTCAATTGAGTTAGATGCCAAAGGTTTTGAAATTGTTAAAGTTACTTTAGGCGGCTCAAATAACCCTTTGACCTATACTTATGCTGATGATAAATTGACCGTTCAATTGGATAAAACGTATAATCGGACTGAAAAATATACGATTTCTATCGACTATATTGCTAAACCGGATGAGGCTCCCGTCGGTGGTAGCGCTGCTATAACAAGCGACAAAGGTTTGTTTTTCATCAATGCGGATGGAGCAGAACCCGATAAACCTAAACAAATATGGACTCAAGGGGAAACTGAAAGCAATAGCAAATGGTTTCCGACTTTCGACAAGCCAAATGAAAAAATGACTAGTGAAATCTATATCACCATAGAAGACAAATACAAAACATTGTCTAATGGTTTGATGAAAGATTCTCGAAAAAACAACGATGGCACTCGTACCGATCATTGGTTGATGGATATGCCGCACGCGCCATATTTGGTGATGATGGCAATTGGCGAATTTGAAGTTGAGACTGAAAAATGGCGTGGCAAAGACATTATGTATTATGTAGAGCCTAAATACAAAGGCATGGGTAAAACGATTTTTAAATACGTTCCCGAAATTTTAGATTTTTATTCTAATCGCCTCGGGGTAGAATATCCTTGGCAAAAATTGGCGCACATTGCGGTTCGTGATTATGTCTCAGGGGCAATGGAAAACACCACTGCCATCATTTACGGTGAGTTTATGAATGGAACAGAACGTGAACTGATTGATAAAGATTATAATGAAATTGTTGTAGCCCACGAAATGTTTCACCATTGGTTTGGCGATTTGGTAACTGCTGAAAGTTGGTCGAACCTTACTGTCAATGAATCATTTGCTGATTATAGCGAATACCTTTGGTTGGAGCATAAGCACGGTCAAGACGCAGCAGATTACCACCATAGAGAAGTGGCAGATGGCTATTTTGGTCAGGCAGAGCAGAAAATGCACAACCTTGTTGATTTTAAATACGATAGTCGCGAAGATATGTTTGATGCTCATAGCTACAATAAAGGCGGATGTATCCTCCACATGTTGCGCAACTATATGGGAGATGACGCTTTTTTTGAAGGCTTAAAAAAATATTTGACTGACAATAAATTTAAAACTGGAGAAGCACATCAATTGCGTTTGGCTTTAGAAGAAGTGGGGGGTGAAGATTTGAACTGGTTTTTCAATCAATGGTATTATCAGGCAGGGCATCCTCAATTGGATGTTAGTTACGAATATGATGAAGCCAATAAGAAAATGAACATAACCGTCGCTCAAAAGCAAGAAGCAAAAGATGGCGTGCCTCATATTTATAATTTACCTTTTGCGGTGGATGTTTATGAATCGGCGGGCAAAGAACCTAAACGCGAGAAAGTTCGCATGACCAAACGCACTCAAACTTTTTCATTTGATGCCTCAAGTAAGCCATTGCTTGTTGATTTTGATGGTGACAGAATGCTTTTGGCACAAAAAACGGATAATCACTCGGAGGAGGAATGGATTTTCATGTACAATAATGCTAAACGATATCTGGCAAGAGCTGAGGCATTGGATGCATTGAAAGACAGTAAAAATCCAAAAGCACAAGCGACTATCAAAGCAGCTATGAATGATAAATTTTGGGCTATCAGAGAGGAAGCTGTACAAAATGTTATGATAAAAGATGACCCCTCAGTATTGGACAAGGTTGCTGTAATTGCTCAAAACGATGCACGCTCTACAACTCGTGCGGCAGCATTATCGAAATTAGCCGCATCCAAGGATATGAAATGGGGCGCAACTTATCGCAGTGTATTAGAAAAAGAACGAGCTTATCCGGTTATTTCTTCCGCCATGCAAGCTCTTTATAAAGTTGATGCCAATGCTGCTACAGAAGCTGCTAAGAAATTTGAAAGCGATGATAATGCCGACATTTTAAGTGGCGTCGGTAGTATTTATGCCGAAAACCCTAAACCAGAACATCTTTTATTCTTCGAAAAAAGTATCGAAAAGGTAGATGGTATGGCAAGTATCAATTTTGTTGGCAATTATATTAAAGTTTTGGATAAACTCGGTGAAAACAATATCCTCGAAAAAATGAGGAAATTGAAAGACATTGGCGTTAACCAATCGCAATCTCCGTGGCGCCGGTTTGCTTGTGCCAAAGCCATCAATGATGTGCGCAAAAAGTATAAAGTGCAAGCCAATACTAATTACTCCGAATTAACAAAAATGCTTTCTGAAATAGCCAGTAAAGAAAGCAATGAACAACTTAAAGCAATTATTGCTCAGATGTTGGGTGTTTAGAAGCGACATTATTGTATCCATCAAAAACGCTTTCTCTCATTGAGAAGGCGTTTTTGATATTGAAGACTTTAATATTTTCTTAACCAATATATGCCCTTAATAAGACGTTTCAAAACACCCCCTCAGTATTAAATGACCATTTACTAAACTTTTTATTAAAAATCAGGTTCACACTTTAATCATTCTTTCATTTAAATAATAAATTACATGAAACTACTCAAAAATAAGTTTATTTGGATTTTTGCTATCTCAACCATTTTCATATCGTGGAACTGCTCGGTAGGTAGTGCTTTAGTCAGTGCCGCAATGCCGGATATTTCAGAAGACGTTAAATTGGGCGCTCAGGTCAGTCAAGAAATTGAAAGCAAACCCAGTGAATACCCTATTCTATCTGAAAGCGGCAACCAAGAAGTGTATACTTACGTGCGGGGTATTACCAGTAAAATCCTCAACTCAGGAGCTGTCGAAAATCGCAATGCTTTCCCTTGGAAAGTCAAAATTATCAAAGATGATAAAACATTGAATGCATTCTGTACGCCCGGCGGCTACATTTATGTCTATACCGGTTTAATCAAATATCTCGATTCTGAAGATCAGTTAGCGGGCGTCATGGGACATGAAATTGCTCACGCGGACAAACGCCACTCGATGCGACAATTAGTCAAAAGTTATGGGGTTCAGGCTTTGTTGGGCATCGGTGCAGCGGTAGCCACAAGTGGTAAGAGCGAAGGAACTCAAAAAACAGCCGGCACATTGGCTCAAGTTGCCACGGCTGTTGTGGGACTCAGTTTTAGTCGCGACCATGAAACAGAAGCGGACAATATGAGCGTGCGCTACCTTTGTTCTACTGATTACAATGCCGGTGGCAGTGCCGGTTTTTTTGAAAAATTAGGCAATGCCAGTTCACCTCCCGAGTTTTTAAGTACACACCCCAACCCTGCAAATCGGGTTGAAAATATTTATGCGCAAGTTGCGAAAGCTGGTTGTACTGGCAAAGCCAAAAATCAGGCACAATATCAGCGCATCAAAAATTTATTGAAATAAAATTTTGCTGATATTTATTACGAAAGCCGTCCCAAGTGAATTGAGGCGGCTTTTGTAATAAAAAAAACTGTTCATCTATAAGCCGGATTCTGTACCCCCTCAGTATATTTCGGATTTCGGATTTTGGATTTCGAAGTGTACCGAAATTCGAAATCTTAAATCCGAAATACACTGAGGGGGTGTCTATCATTTATCTACTTTCGCCGTCACCGACGAAATGTATCTGCCTACCCCCCGCGCTGTGCGAGCAGCACAGTGATGTTACCGACGTAACATCTTCGCGGTGTACATGGCATTTCAACCCACAAGGTTTATCCGCCCCCCCGATTGCTCGGGGACGCTGTGCGCTCTTACCGCACATTTTCACCCTTACCCTGTTCGATTTCGGCTTGGTGATGTCGGATTCCGCTGCAAACCGAAATCCCCAATCCGAAATCGAACAAGGCGGTAATTTTCTGTGACACTCTCTATATCCACCGGCTTCCCGGCAGACTCCACCTGTTAGGTGGTGTGGTTGCTCTGCGTTGTCCGGACTTTCCTCATCGTTGCCCCAATTTCTTGGTTCAACGCCGCGATAGACCGATGAACAGGGCGCAAAGATAATCAATTATCGGAATTTAATCACAAGAGTATCACCTGGATTAAGGTGTTGGTGCTGAAAATCACTATAAAGGTTGTTATCCTTTCCGATTTGATACCCTGTTTTTATATCGTTAAAAAAGAGATCACCGATCTTTGCCAAATCATCCCCTTTTTGAATAACATATTTGACTTTCCGAACGGAAGTTTTTTCCAGCGCCTCCATTTGTTGCTTCAATTGGGAGAGCTGTTGAATAGAATCTCGTTGTGCCACAATCTGACGTTCATATACTGAGGGGTCTATTTTTTTACGACACAGCAAAGTAGTTAATGGCAAAATCAAGAGCAGCCATAGATAGCGATAAGAGCGTTTATCGGATTGGTGTAATTCTGCCTCATGATTGCGCCGCATCATTGCTATCTCGCCTTCAAGAGCGATGCGCTTTCGGAGGACTTCGTTGTATTTTTCTTCTATTGGCTCGTTGAGCATTTTTTCTCTTGGTTTATGTTATTAGTTTAAATTTGTAAAAAATTGATTATCAATATTTTAAACCATTTTTTTATATTTTACGTTAAATTTGTATATTTCTACAAAAATAAAGATGAAAGTTATAAAAAAGTTTTTGAGCACCCGTTTTTTTTCTCATATTTGTAAAAATATTAATCATTTTTTCATACAAACATCTCAAAAAACAAATCAATGGGGGTACTTAATCAACGGCAATTAGTTATATTGTGGGTTGGGTTAGGGTTGTTTGTGGCAGCCTTTATCTGGGACAGTCTCTTTTCGGGTGAACGTAATTTGACAAGGTATAAGGATGTGCTTGAAAATTACTTGCATAAACATGAGAAGAAAGCAAATACTGTCTTGAATGATGAAGACTTCATAGATAGGCGACTGAATAGTGTCATGGCGGGTGGAGGATATAAAACAGACCTTCAAAAATTAGACTCTTTAAGACAAGAGCCTTTCAATATCTGTATTTTCAAAGACGACTCTTTAGTTTTTTGGGCGCATAATGATGTTTTACCCACTTGGAATAATTTTCCTGATACTCTCAAAAATAAGGTTTGCATAAAGTTGATTGATCTTAAATCCTCTTTATATGAACTTCGATATCGCAATCTTAACAAGCATGGCGTCAAAGTAATAGTGGCAGCCTTGATTCCACTCAAAAAAAAGTATCCGACCTTTGAGGGTGAATATTTAGAAAATCATTTCCCAGCATCTCAGTTTATACCTATTGACATTACCATAACTGAAAATGCACAAAAAGACAATTTGACAACTATTGACGGTCAAGTGCTGTGTTATATTAAGAATGATGAAGTTGACGCTGACGCTATCCATGATATCGGGATGTCTTTATTCCTGATTTCAGGTTTTTTTATGATGGGTATTTTTGGTGACCGGATTGCCAAGCGCATGTTGAAACAATATCCTTCGCCGCTCATTGGCACTTTGTTCTTTTTTTGTATCATGGCAATGTTGAGGATTTGCATACTATGGATTCAAAAAAGTGAAATACTGCCTTATCTTGAATTACAATTCAGCGATTTTAACAATGCTGTTTTTGTAAAATCCCTCTCCGAATTAATTATTGATACTGCATTTTTGTTCTGGTTCTCCATTTTTTTCAATAGCCAGTTCCGATTACCGGATCATAAAGATCAACCACTTTGGACACGCTGGTCATTATCAATTGCGTTTTATTGTGCCATTGTTTTACAACTCATTTTATGCATCGGTATATTTAATGATTTGGTCACAAATTGGAATAATCTATTAGCATTTGACAACTTATCGGATTTCAATTTTAGAAGTATTGTTGCGTTGTTAGGGGTTGGTATTATTCTATTGTCGGTATTTTTGATTAGTCACCGACTGATAGCCACGATTAATGAGCTCAACTTATCTCACTTCGAGCATTTTATAGCCATTGATATTGCTGTGGGATTGGGGATAATATTGTCTGAAAGTTATCAACTGAATTTACCCACTTGGGTATATGTTCTGTTCATTTTTATTTACATCGTTATTTTCCAACAATTCATCCGGAATAAACATCCGGGTTTGATGTGGTTAGTGCAATGGGTATTGGCGTTTTCCGCTATTCAAGCTTTTTTTATTTCAAGATTCAATGTTCAGAAAGATGTGAAAGTTATCCAAGATTATGCTGTCAACCTTGCCAGAGAGCGAGATTCAATGGCTGAGCGCCGGATAAAATATCTGACCTCAAAAATTGAAAAGGATGCTGCAATTCAAATAATCGGGATATTACCCATTCGATTTGAAATTGACCCCAAGCGCGTGTCTGAAAAAATTGATTCCTATTTCAATAATGACGAATATCTCAGCAATCATTATTCATTCCGCTTTTTCAGCTTCTATCGCAATGGTGAAGCGCTGATACAAAGTGACAGTTTTGACCTGCACTCACTGCTCAAACAATATGAAACGGGACAAAACTTTGATAAAACCAATAATAGGTTTCGATTTTGGTCAAATAAAAAAGGGGATTATGTCTATCTGTCCATTGCAGAAGTACCGGTATTGAATAACCCGATTTATGTTGCGATGGAGTTTAAACGACAAGATAAACTCTCGAGCCGCGTTTTTACGGAGTTGTTTGTGGATAAGCATTATAAAAGTCTGCCTCGATTGAACGATTATAGTTATGCTATTTATAAAAATGGTATTTGTACCGAACAAAATCAAATTGGTATTTATGACCGCTATATCAAAAAAACAGATATACCGCCTCCCGGCAAATTTGTCCACATAGAAAAAAACAGTCGGGATGAAATTATTTATCAAAATGCTGAGGGGGTCGTTGTGCGTATCGGTAAAGCACGAGCTGTATCGTCGCAAGGCTATATTTTATTGATGTACATCGTTTTGATGCTCTGTTCCTTGTTATTCATTTTGGCATTGATGAATCATTTTCTCAAATTTTTGCCGGATGTCTTAAAATTTGATTTTTCATTTTCTTTCAACTCTTCTTTACGCAATCGCATATTATTCCCAAGTATAGGGTTTGTATTACTGTCCTATATTGCTATTTTCTTTTTTACGGTTCGGTTCTTCAAAAATTTGGGCGAAAAGTATTACAACATCGACCTTGAGACGAAAAGCAATACCATCGTGAACAATATCATTAGTGAATTGAATGAATTGCACCAATACGATGTTCAATCACCCGCCACGATTACCCAAATATTAGCTCGTTTTTCTGAAACGCATCAAAATGCTATGCACTTCTTCGACCCGGAAGGGAGTCTTTATGCTACAACTGAGCAGAACATATTCGACAAGGGCGTCATCTCAAAAAAAATGAATTCTATCGCGTATATGGTTCTGAAATCAGGCGCTGAAAAAATTTATAAAGGGGATGAACAAATCGGTAAATTTCATTACAGAACAGCTTATTATTCGATCACGGATACCGCTAACCAAATATTAGGTTTTCTGGAATTGCCTTATTATTCCCGCGATCGCAAAATTCGAACTGACACCTCTGAAATTTGGACTTACAATGCAACTATTTTGACTTTACTCTTCCTTTTTGGTATCTGTGTCATATATTATTTGACTGCTCATAATATGCAACCCATACAGCATATTGCTGACCGTTTACGCAAACTGTCATTGGGCAACAAAACCAAAAATGAATTGATTACTTGGGACAAAAAAGATGAAATCAGTGCATTAATAGATGCCTACAACAACAAGGTCATAGAACTCGAAGATACGTATTCTCGGCTTTCAGAAGCTGAACGCGAAGGGGCATGGCGCGACATGGCAAAACAGGTTGCCCACGAAATTCGCAATCCGTTGACGCCTATGAAACTCATTGTGCAGCATTTAGAAATGATTCGCCGCCAGAGACCCGATAATATTGAAGAATATCTAATACGTTCCAATAAAGTATTGCTGGATCAAATTGATAATCTCGAAAAAATTGTTTCTGAATTTGCCAATTTTGCTAAAATGCCGCAAAAAGCAAGTAATGAAATGTTTGTTATCAACCATTTGGTCAGTTCAGTAGCCAATCTTTTCAGCCAAAAAGAAGACGGCAAAACCATTGATTTTACGCTGAATGTCCCTGATGAACTTTATACTGTTTATGCGGATAGAAGTTTATTGACCGGTGCGCTGAATAATTTAGTTAAAAATGCTATTCAAGCTATTCCAGATGATCGCCATGGGCGCGTCGTGGTCAGTCTTTTTAAACGCAACGATACGGCTATTATCCGAATAAGTGATAACGGAACCGGTATTCCGAAAGATATTCAGGACAAAATATTCAGCCCTAATTTCACAACCAAACAATACGGCAGCGGTATTGGATTGCTGATAACTAAAAATATCATCCAATCTGTCAACGGTCGAATTTATTTTGAAACCGTTGAAAATGAAGGCACTGACTTTTTTGTAGAACTCGATATTCAAAGTATTGAACAGCCTACACTTTCGGATGGAAAGTCAGAAGCCAAAACGAATACCCTAATTGATGACAAAGTGAATAGCAAGTCGGATAATAATGCTGAAAACGAATCAGAAACCCATCAATCGAATAAAAAAACCGATTAATGGGTATCCAATCTTTTTACACCTTCTAATGCTTTATCATAGTTGGAATTAAATTCCAAACTTTGTCGGTAATTTTTCAGTGCCTCCGCTTTATCGCCGCGTTTTTCGGCAATGAAGCCTCGGTAATAATAAGCCTTATAAAAAGTAGGCGCTTCTTTGATAACAATATTAAAATGCGCATTGGCTTGGTCAAGCGAATCTTTATCCAAATACATAAGCCCTAAATTGAAAAGGGCAAATTCATAGCGTGGATCATGAGCTAATATTTTTTTGTATACTGCAATCGCGTCATTGATTTGATTTTTAGTTTGAAAATAAAATGCCTTTGCCATCATAGCATTAAAATCCAAAGAATCAATTAGTAAAGCATTATCAAAATATTTCAAAGCTAAAGGGTTTCCCTTATTCGTAAACAATTTTCCAAGTTCTATAAAAGCGTCTTTGTTGTCAGAATTCAAATCTACTGATTTTTGAAAAGCATTGATTGCCCTTGTCTCATCATTTTGCTCTTTAAAAACCATCCCAAGCAAAAAATAAGCATCCGAATTTTGTGAATCTTGTTTCAAAACCTTATCAAGAGTCACGAGAGCTGTATTGTATTGTTTAGTAATCAAATATGTTTCACTCAGTTTTAAGAGCGTTGGAATATCCGAAGGAGCAATAGCCGCAGCCCTTTCCATCGTGGATATCGCTAAACGAGACTGCGCATAATCCATATAGACATCGGCCAAAAAATGATGAAAATTAATATTTGCCGAATCCAAAGAAAGAGCATATTTCATGTCTTCAATCGCTACATCATATCCGCCTTGCGCGCCTTCCTTGTAAAACAATTGCGCCCGCTTGAAATAAAGGTTGGGGTTTTTAGGATCTTTAAATATTTGCTCAGTCAAAGCATCAATCTGCGGATTACCCGTTTTACCAAATTTCGGCGGCTCGGGTTTAGCATCATTTTTACACGAAAAAACGATACACATGCATGTTAAAAGAAGAATAGTTAACTTTTTCATACTGCAAAAATATATTTTTTCCCAAAAATAAAAGAGGGAATGCTAATATAGCACCCCCTCAGTATAGATCATTTTTTTTCGCTTTATTTCTTGCCGCCAAACAAGCCACCCATCAATTGAGAACCGACCATACCCATAATATCATCTACCATGCTACCGTCACCATCTTTATCAAGAAAACGAGTTGCCATCTGCATCAACGGATTGCTACTTTGTTGTTGAACACTACCGCCCAACAAACCTGCCAACCCGCCGGCATCAAAGCCCTGCTGTTGTTTTTGTTGACCCAGCACGCCCATTACAAGCGGTGCCAACTTCACCATCATACCTAAAACACCGTTTTCGTTAACACCGGTTGCTTTTGAAATCATCTCAGCTGCACCACCTGCTTGATTGCCTAAAACGTGGCTCAAAATACCCGCGCCATTCAAAGCACCTTGAGTATTCGCTTGACCACCTCCTGAGATAAGACCCATAACATCATTCAAGATGCTGCCGTCATGGTCACGGTCAAG
Organism: Saprospiraceae bacterium; assembly: GCA_031424115.1. Lineage (GTDB taxonomy): Bacteria > Bacteroidota > Bacteroidia > Chitinophagales > Saprospiraceae > JAAFJT01. Next base: position 35,416 of record JANPGW010000380.1, read on the forward strand.
AGCCGCGAGAATACCATCAGCACCTCCGCCTTGTGCATTTTTTGCCAATCCACCAAGCAATGTTGAAAGAGCACCCTGTGCTGCAACTTCAGTTTGCTCCGGTGAAGCACCTGTTTCCTGACTCATTTGATTGATTACGTCAGGTGTCAAATATCCTTGTAAAAGACCCATTAAATCCATACTATTTGTAGTTTTAATTGTTTAAAAATGAATTTTAATTAATGAAGATGTTGATTGAAAAATATCAAGCAAGTTAAAATTTTTATGCGAATTTTTTATTATTGATGGGAGAAAAAATACACCCCTCAGTATAACTGTATATCAGACGTCAATATGAACCAAAGTAACGCCGCGCAAACCACTCAATGCTCAAAAGAGTCAATAAAACAAAAAATATCCATTTAAGATTCATGGCACTTTGCGTTTTAGTAGTTGTGTACATGATAGGTTTTATGTTTGTTCTATTTTTGATGGAGTCTGCCAAAGCCACCATATCTTTTGGATAAACAGTAGCCCCCCCCAATTGATTGCTCAAAGCCCTTAATACGGAGTGGTCAGCCGTCGTTTCGTACAATTCCAACTGAATAGGTTGTACACTGAAGCGTCCTTCAACTTCAAGTTTTTGTCCACCAACATTTGTAAACGCTTTATAAGAATAAGTCCCCACCGCCAAAATGCCCGCATTCAAAGAGTAAGACCGAGCGGTTTTATTAAAAGTATAATTAAATTGCTTATTTTCAGCATTTGTAATTATCATGCTGACATCAGGGTCATTGATCAATTCATAAGAATTATTGTATAACTCTGCTCCAAACTGAATAGGCTCGTTCTCGCGATAAACGTTTTTATCTGTCCACGCTCTGAATTTTCGTTTATCTTCTTTGACACTCACATATTGAATCATTTTAGAAATCAACCCTTCGGTAATGTCGTGATTTTGGTGTTGTGCAAAATCAAAAAGACGCCATTTCCATATCCCTTCGGCGGTTAAAATGCCTGTTTTGATATTATTCGATTCACCAAGCATAATCAACGGAAATTTAGTATCCACTTTACCTATTTTCTGATACATCAATACCTGCCCACCACCAATTTCTTTATATTCTCCAAAAGGCGCTGTCAAAGGGCTGAAGTCAGAAATCTGCTTCATGTTATCCTCTAAAGTGAATAGGTTAAACGTTGCATTCATTGTCGCTTGCACATCGTTGGCGCTTTTGGGGTCAGCATTGATACTCATCAAAGTCTGCAAGGTATTCAACTTTCGCACATCTGACTGACCACCAATAATAAATACGCGAGGTATTTTTTTATTGTTTAAAATATTCAAAACAGCGTCTGCCCCATTCGATACGGAAGGCAACTGATGTAATACGACCAAATCAAAATCACCGACATTTACTTTCAAATCGTTGATAGTTGCTGTTGTAACCGTATAATTTTTATTTGTTGAAATTGCTTCATTTAAAGCGGCGATATCAGGGTGGGGGGAATTTGCCAATAAGAGGATTTTCGTTCGTGCATCCAATACCTCAATATAAATATCTTTTACATTGTTCGCCGTTGTGGCTTCGCCATTGATAGCCGAAACAGAAACTCTAAATCGCTGAACACCCGGCTGAGAAGCGTCAAGGGTCACTTCTTTTGTCGTAAAAAAATCATTTTTATTGATGGGAATGGGGAAAGATTGTGCACTCGATAGATTACCGGCGGCATCCACTTTCGCAACCGACAGATTGGTATTACTGCCTGTACAGTTGTTTGCCCCAATATCTATTTGGATGGTGAATTTGTCCCCTAAATAAGCGATATTGTTGTGAAAAACCCTTTTGATAGCCAAATCTTTTTTAGAAGTGGTGTCACCCAAAGCGATAGTATAAACCGGTGCGTTTAGTTTTGCGGCAGCGTACAGCGGGCTTGACCCTTCGTTGTAAATACCGTCGGTAGCCATGATGACCGCGCCAAGATTTTGATTGGAATATAAATCATAAATATTTTTCAACAAATCGGACATGTTGGTCAACTTGTCCTTAAACTGAAAGTTAACACCTTCCCGAACTTTTTCACCAAATGCGTATTGATGGACTTCATATTTTTCGCTCAAACTATTCGCCAGTGCTTCAAAATTGGCTTTATACTGAGGGGTATCTCTAACAGCCGTAGCAATGGATTCAGACACGTCTTGTGCAATAATGACAACCGGTTTTTTCACATCATTAATCATGGTCTTTAAAATCGGCGATAATAATAGAACAGCTATGAGCGTGACCGATAGCCAACGCAAAATGCCTAATGCGCGCGTGAGCATGAGCGGTTGCTCTTTGAAGCTTTTATCTTTGTAATACAGTATGCCGGCATAAGCTAAGCCGAGCAAAGCGCAGAAAATGATGTACCAAGCAGGATATTGAAAACTGAGCATATTTCAAGGATTTGATCGTTGTATCAACGACCCTTAAAGAACGTTTTAGAAACGGTTAGGTTGCAAAGTAAAATAAAAACGTAGTATTATGAAAGAAAATATTCCGGAAGGTGGGCTTTTACTCGTTTGGATAAACTTTATTTTATGTGAAGATATATAAACCAGTTTTTCAGACCGGTGGCAACTCTTCAAACTCTGCTTTCTCGGCAAGCGGCAAAACTTTGGGGAGAACGACCGGTGCAATCCGATTGGAGTTAGGCATCTCCAACTCCCAGCTCATAGTAGCCGCTAATTGCTGAATCATAACGTTAATTTGGCGGTTAGCGATGGCTGGTAAATCGCTGGAAAGCGCTTTATCGTTCATGATTCGTTTAGCTTCTGCAAGCATATTAGTGTATTCTTCATGCTTAAATTTACTCAACCAACCTTGATTGATGTCATAAAATTTGTAATCGGTATCAATTGAGATGACCTCTGCCGGTGGCATTTGTTCAATTATCAATTTGCGCGACGTGTCGTGGCGACGGGTTTTGATTTTAGCAAAATCGAAACCAACTGATACTTTTGCGCGCGTGACAATGAGGGCTTTTTTATGGGTATTCCAAAACAAAAGAAATTCTTGTTGGCTATTATGGTCATAAATTTCGGAAAAATAGCCCTCAGCAACGACTACTTTACACACTTTTTCAATCCGTTCAAGTAAAACAGTGGCTTCCTGCCGTATTTGGTCGCGGTTATCCCGCAATTTACTCGCATACATCCAATTAAATATTTGCCAAGAGGCAATACCGCCCACAATCAGTGCTACAAGAAAAAGAAATATGGTCATAATCGAACTATTGTTTTGGTTTTATATTGTGACTGAAATCCCTTACGAAAGTAACTTATTCCTGTTATTTTTTCAAAAATTATTGCGGCATTTCCCCAAACACCACGTTCTCATTTGCATTTTAATATATTTATTTTTAAATTGCTTGTTGCAACCCACCGGAAGCAGTGCCCTCCCAATATTCTTATTAGTCTATTTGTGTTTTTTCTTTAATCTGATCAATAAACTTACACTAATGAAAAAACTGATTGTCTCTCTTGTTTTTTTACTGCTGAGTCTCGCCCATTTACACGCCGCTTATATATTGCTGCCCATGGATTTGAAGCAAAAAGAACATTTAAAGGCTTATGGTATCACGTATTGGGTACTGCAAAACGAAGTCGAAGCCCATTGGCTGCTGAACTATCGGGGGGGTAGTTTTGCTTTCGTTTATAAATTGTCTTTTGAAAAAGAATGTAAGGCTCGGGCAGTTTCTTACGAGGTGATTTCTGATGCTGAATTCGCTCAAATTCAACGTGAAATTATGAATCCTGAAGCCAACATGGAAGATATGAAATTGGAAGTACCACCCAAAATTGCGGTTTATACGCCTGAAACTGACATAAAAGGACACCAAATTCAGCCGTGGGACGATGCGGTTACGATGGTTTTGAATTATGCAGAAATCCCATATACAATCATTTATGATAAAGGTGTCATGGATGGCAAACTGGCACTTTATGATTGGATTCACTTGCACCATGAAGATTTTACGGGACAGTACGGGCGTTTTTATCGCAGTCATGGCAGCACATCATGGTATCGCGAGAATCAACGAAGGGCAGAAGAATTATCCCGCTCATTGGGTTTTTCAAAAGTATCGCAATGCAAGTTGGCGGTTTCAAAAAAAATAAAGGAGTTTGTTATGGGCGGTGGTTTTATGTTTGCCATGTGCTCCGCAACCGATAGTTACGATATTGCCCTCGCAGCCGATGGGGTGGATATTTGCGCTAACATGTATGATGGTGATGCTGCAGACCCTAACGCTCAAGAAAAGCTTGATTTTTCAAAAACTCTTGCTTTTCAGGATTTCCAGTTGATGAAAGACCCTTATGTTTATGAGTTTTCAAGTATTGATAATTATATGAATCGCCCTTCGAGCCCTGAAACAGATTATTTTACGCTTTTTGATTTCTCGGCTAAATGGGATCCGGTGCCGACCATGCTGACCCAAAATCACACTAAAACTGTCAAAGGTTTTATGGGTCAAACGACGGCTTTCAGAAAAAAATATATCAAATCGGATGTTTTGATTTTGGGAGAAACAAAACCTTATAACGAAGTGCGTTACTTACATGGCATTTTAGGTCAAGGGTTTTTCACTTTTTACGGTGGACATGATCCTGAAGATTATCAACATTCTGTGGATGACCCTGTTACGGATTTGAGCCTTCACCCTAATTCGCCCGGTTATCGTTTGATTCTGAATAATATTCTTTTTCCGGCAGCCAAAAAGAAAAATAGAAAAACTTAAAGGAAATAAATACTCACAATACCCCCCTCAGTATGAAGGAGATTTATAAACCACTTTTCTATATTAAAATTGTCAATTAGTTTAATTTTGGAAAATCTTTTAACCTAAATATTCGTTTTTAATAAGAACCGACATTTTACAAGTCGGACTGATTTTTGAGGTTAGTTTTTCAAAATTATTAATAAAATGAAAAGATTATTCGTAAGTATCTGTTTTTCAATTCTTTACCTCGCTCAAAGCCATGCAGCAATGATGTTATTACCCATGGATTTGAAGCAAAAAGAGCATCTCAAGGCTTATGGCATCACCTATTGGGTACTATCAAAAGGTATGGAAGCCCATTGGCTTTTGAATTATCGCGGGGGTAGTTTTGCCTTTTCGCATAATTTAGCCTTTGAAAAAGAATGTAAAACGCGCAATGTCTCTTATGAAGTCATTTCAGATGCTGAATTTGCCAATATTCAACGCGAAATTCAAAATCCGGAGGTGAATATGGACGATATGAAACTCGAAGTGGCACCCAAAATTGCCGTTTATACCCCCGATGTGGATATGAAAGGCAAAAAGGTTCAACCCTGGGACGATGCCGTTACGATGGTTTTGACGTATGCAGAAATCCCCTTTGATGTGGTGTATGACAGAGAAGTGATGGATGGCAAATTAGCGCTTTACGATTGGCTGCACCTTCATCATGAAGACTTTACGGGTCAATATGGTAAATTTTATCGCAATTACGGTCACACGTCGTGGTATCGCGATAACCAACGCAAGGCTGAAGAGTTGTCTCATGCTTTAGGTTTCACGAAAGTCTCGCAATGCAAATTAGCGGTAGCGAAACGCATTAAAGAATTTGTTGCGGGTGGGGGGTTTATGTTTGCCATGTGTTCGGCAACCGACAGTTATGACATAGCTTTAGCGGCTGAAGGTCTGGATATTTGTGCGCAAATGTACGACGGAGACCCCGCAGACCCTAACGCTCAGCAAAAATTAGATTTTTCAAAGACTTTTGCGTTCAAGGATTTTCAGTTGATCAAAGACCCTATGGAATATGAGTTTTCAACAATTGACCACAATTACGGTCGCCCTCAATCACCCGATACCGATTATTTTACCTTATTCGATTTTTCAGCCAAATGGGATCCCGTACCGACCATGCTCACTCAAAATCACACTAAAACAGTCAAAGGTTTTATGGGTCAAAGCACCGCTTTCAATAAACAATACGTGAAACAAGATGTATTAATATTAGGTGAGACAAAACCTTATAATGAAGTGAGATATTTGCACGGTGTTTTAGGTCAAGGCTTTTTTACTTTCTATGGTGGTCATGATCCCGAAGATTATCGTCACTATGTTGAAGACCCAGAAACAGACTTAAGCTTACACCCTAATTCGCCGGGCTATCGCTTGATTCTGAACAATATTCTTTTCCCCGCAGCTAAGAAAAAGAATAAAAAAACATAGTATATTTCAAGCATAAAAAAGCCATTCCGTCATTCGAATGGCTTTTTTATGCTTGAAATAAAACTTATAAATTATTATAAATCAATACTTTATCATTGTTTTGAACCACAAAAAGAAGGTCTTTGCTGCCCACTTTGACTTTGGCAATGTCTCTCACTTGACCTCTGATTTTCATACCCGATTGACGGAAAGGAACAGGTGAAAAATTACCTTTGTTATCCCCCCTCAGTATCAAACCGTAATTGGCATCCATTCTGCCAATCTCCGGTTTAGCTTCAAAAAAATTGCCTGCTATCATCAAATCAACTGTACCGTTTTTATCAAAATCGTCGGCATAAATACCATAAGTAGGTGACCATTGGGCTTCAAAAGGCAAGGCTTTATAAGTAAAAGTTCCATTACCATTGTTCATTACAACGCCGGTTTCTAAAGTGTGCGACTCGTATTTCAAGGCTTTTGCCAACTGTTCAGCGGTGAGGACTTGTTGTATGGTTTGATCAGCATATTTTTTATATTCTAAATATTTCTTTTTCATAATCGGCATTTGCGAGGACAAATCATGCCTTAAAACACAAGGATACAACTTATCGCCTTCATAGTTACATATCAGTTGCTCCGAAGAACCATTGCCATCAAAATCACTGTAATACATCGTCATCGGATACTGAGGGGTCGCTCTGAAACGATTATTAGTACCCAAATTTCCGACCACAAAATCTATATCTCCATCTTTATCCAAATCTACCGGTTTTATAACATTCCAAAGACCATTTGTTTTATCAAGGCCATTTGTCTTCGTGGTGTTAGTGAGTTTACCACTGTCATTTCTAAAAACTGTAACCGGCGTCCATTCTCCTACGACCACTAAATCCAAGTCTTTATCACCGTCAATATCCGTCCAAACAGCATCGGTTATCATCCCTAATTGTCGCAATTCCGGCGCAATTTCATTCGTTCCACCTTTAAAATGCCCTTTCCCATCGTTGATTAAAATATAGCCACCTACCGGTTTACCATAATAATCAGGAAATAACCGCCCACCGACGAAAAGGTCTTGATCGCCATCGCCATCAATATCGGCAGCCCGAATGACAGAAGAGGCGAAGTTTTTATCGCTGAATGCTTGTACATCCCGCTTAAACTGTCCTTTTCCATCATTTTTATATAATCTATCGCCTAAAACGCGCCCATCACTACCCCCTGAAGCCACAATGAGGTCAAGGTCTTTATCACCATCCACATCCGTAAAAATGCAACCCATATCCTCAGCTTGACTATCTTTTTCAAAGTCCGGTTGTTTGATGGGAATAAATCTACCTTTAGATTGCACAAATAGTTGCCCGGCTTGCCCAATGGCACCGCCCAGAAAAAAATCATCCGCCCCATCGCCATTCACATCGCCTACTGCTATTCTCGGGCCTTCGGTAGAGTGCATCAAAAACAACAAGCGTTCAATGTTGAAATCCGAAAACTCATTTTCCCGATGAACAACCTCTACATACTGAGGGGTCACATTTTGGAACATTGTGCCGCCGCCATTTCCTGTTGAAACAAGTACGGATGTGGCGTCTTTTTGATTCAAAGTGAGCACTTGATTGGTTGTCACATTATTTAATACCAAACTTTTACCATTCGGAAAATCTACTATGATGGAATCAACAACCGTCAAATTACCTAATCCTATGTGTGGTCGATAATCAACTGAGGATTGAAACCCTCGCATCGGCATTTGTTCCACGTAAAACGTTTTTCCTTGATGCTTGACAGTAATCTTCGTACCGAGCGCGTACACGTTTTTCCTCTCCCCTTTCAAATTAAAAGATAAATAGTGGTTGTCTTTCAATTGTTTATCCGCTTCATTGCGATAAACAAAAGCTTCCATATTCACATTATTGACCACCAAATCCAAATCGCCGTCATTATCCAAGTCTGCATAAGCTGCCCCATTGCTGAAACTCTTTTCACCCAAACCCCACTCTTTGGCTTTGTTCGTAAACTTCAATCCTTTCCCGGAAGATGATGCCAAATCACCCTCATTTTTAAAAGCATAATTGGTTAATGGCTCGGACGGAATGGCATCTATCAGTTTTTTCCAATCCACCCCTTCACCCGAGATAACTGAACGTTTGGTGTTGTCGTCTGATATAAATTGGATAAAATCCTGGTCAGTCAATTCTTGATAAATACCGTTGGTGACGAAAATATCTTTCCAGCCGTCATTGTCCAAATCAGCCATCAAAGCTCCCCAACTCCAATCCGTAGCCGCTACGCCGGATGAAAAAGCCGTCTCGCTGAATGTATTATCACCATTGTTCACTTGCAAACAATTATGGGTAAATTGGTGATAATAGCCGTTGATTTTATAATTTTGATAGCGATTCCAATCGTCAAAAGTCGTTTTCGTTTTCAACCGGCGATTGCCATCAGGCAACATTTCAGTATTAAAAATATCGGGAAAGCCATCATTGTTCACATCTGCCAAATCAGCACCCATTGAAGCGGCTCCGCAATGTCCGAATTGGTTCTCAAAATCTTCTTTGAAAGTGCCGTTTTTTTGATTGATGTAGAGGTAATCTCGTTCAAAAAAATCGTTACAGACATAAACATCGTCCCAGCCATCTTTATCAATATCGCCTATCATTACACCCAAACCAAAAGCTTGAACGCTGCCATAAATACCTGCTTGAGCCGAAACATCAGTAAAATGCGCGCCGTCATTCCTAAATAACTTATGTCCACCCAAAGAATCTCTCGTATTTCTCAGATTTTTTTGAAGATTAAAACTGCCAATTGCCCTGAAAGAATTATTCAAAA
>JANPGW010000381.1:0-13306 GCA_031424115.1 Saprospiraceae bacterium
CTCAGCAAGAGTGCCTGACATACAGGCACGCAGTGTGAAAATATTGAGCATTGGTTATTACTTTTTTTGTTTCGCAAAATCAAAATTAAGTAATTTCCTTTGCTCTTCTTTTTTTATTCAGTGGCACTCATGTTGTTATAATGATTAGTGGAGTAATGAAAAATGGCAATACTTCAAAGTTGATTTTTCTTTCAAGACTTAATATATCTTCACTATTGAGTGCCTTTCGGATTATTATTTGACATAGTTTTACTATAAAATTTAAAATACCTAATCCAAACAATATTTTACCCCATTTAGGATAAAAAGCATCGATTTTCAAGAAATATTGGAAGAATTGTAACAAAAAAAACGGAATAAATGCCCATGTATATGTAAGGTAATTTTCAATACCTTGTAATTCGGGTTTCTCCCAAAATAAATAAGTTCCTAAGATATTGTACGTTCGATTCAAAGAAAGGAACAAGGCAAATAAGGAAAAATACAAATATTCTTTTTCCCTTTCAATCTTATAAAAAAATAAGTTAAGTATTAAGGCTAATGAAAGTAAACCTACAATAAATGCCTCTTGTACAATGGTAATATTATAATGATTCGTTCTGTCTCTATCTAAAGTATCAATATAATAGGATTGAATTGCAGATTGAGTACCCAGATAGCCAATTGCATAATTAGGCGGTAAACCGCTTGTATTACTTTGTAATCTCTGGTAAATAGTAACTTCTTCTGATGGTTGTAAAGTATCGGGTAACATATTCAGGTATTTAAGACCGCCCCTATCGTTCCAATTACGGTGAGTCCCGCTTTTATAAACATACCAGCCTTTATTTACCTTATGAATATAGGTATCTGCAAAATCCCAATTGCCATCTATGGAAATATAGGCAGGTCTATCCATACCATTTTTCAAAGTATAATGTATCCAATATACTTTAGCAGTTTGGTCAATTTGAAGTAAACTGTCGTGAAAAAGATTTTTCCCAGTATTATTCAATACGTCCTCAAACGTCAACATTCCTGCCTTATCTTCTAATATTTGCCAATATGTGTGGGTAATAGCAGTCCAAACGGCTGTATCACTTTTGATTTCATAGGCAGATGGAATTGAATTCTGCGCATTTGATTTATTGTAAAAGAGTACAATCAGAAAAAGCAAGAGTTTAATCGTTTTCATATGCTTATATATTTTAGTCAATTTAATTTAATGGCAAATGAATTATAAAAACCGAGCCCACCCTTTTGTCGCTTTGTGCGCCATCATCCCGAGTAATCGGGAGCGTGACAGTACTCTCCACTTCCAATGTCCCACCATGTCCTTTCGTCACAATATCATAGGCTTAGGAAAGCCCTAAACATCTGCTCTGCATCATTGGCACATAAAAATATAAAGCGCGCTAAAGCCGCACATGACGCTGTACATAGCTATTCATCCATGTATTTGGTAATAGTTTTTCTTTCCAAATTTCGCGGTAGCTACCTGTAAGTATCAGCTTGTTTATATTGTTATAAGCTCATTTTGCCTCAACTAATTCGGCATAACTTAGAGGCTGAGGCTAATCCCTTTTCCGCCACCATTGTTCACAATGCGCGTCAACACTATTTTTCAACATTTGCGAAAAATTAGGTAGGTCTTTAAATTCGGCAAAAGCTTGATACCGTTCTTCTGAAATTTGTTGGTATACTGAGGGGTGTTCTTTTTTGAAATTTTCGGGATTAAAAGGCAGCAGTTTCTCCCCTACCCTATTGGCATGTTGAGTGTTCGGGGTTTCGACTGTTTGATTAAAAATAGTCTTTTGCTTACTCTCTTGTGTTTTAAGTTTTTGTCTCAATGCTTCTACCAACCGCCAATGAATATCTTCTCGAGTCAATCGTCCGTTTTTCCACCACGATACAAAAGCCGGTGCTTTTTCATCGGATTTGGTTTTTTTAATAAACCACTCCCAGAGCATTTTGAGATAGACATCTTCATATCCCTTGAGCAATTCGTAATGAAAATTGGGATGCACCAATATTTTATCCAGAATGAACGCTTTGTTCACACTCAATTCGGCTAAAAAGAGGTAGGCTTTACGCTGGGATTCGGACAAAGCCATGAGTTTTTCTTTATGGTGGGAATTTTTCGTTATTTCGTTATTTCTTTTTTTCGTTATTTCGTTATTAGTTTTCAACCCTTCTTCTACCCGACTCGTGATAATCGGTTTAGCCGGTATATTTTTAATGGAGCCAATCCGATAAATACTGTAATGCAAATCGGTTACTTTTTTACTACCTGATTCAGATTTACCCGTAAAGACAAATTTTATATCCCCGCTCCTTTCCGAATCTTTTTCCGCCACTTCCAAAATACGCCGTTGAAAATCATAGAATTTTTCGTAGGTTTTGATATTTTCCAAACCAAATCGCCGCTTAAATGTGTCTAAAGATTCGCTACCATGAAACTCATTGCGCCCTTCAAACAAACGGCTTTTCATGTATAAAAAGATGGGCACGGAATATTTACCGTCAAAATTAATAGTACTTTCCGCCAGCATCTGTAGAAAATCGCGGCGCAAGCCAATCAGGAAAGGTTTAGCGTAGCTGGTTATCACAAATACAATGTCATTGTTCTTTTTATCCAAAGCAACCGCTTGCAACCACACATAGCTGCCCTCATAATCCGGATTATTAAACTTAAAAGGTTTGTTGTTAAGTGACAAAACAGCTTCTACCGCTCTTTGAATGACACTCCCTTGGGGCGTCTCGCCACCCGTGAAATACCGCAAATATTCCTTGTAAGGGATGCGATACGTGTTTTGCCTATTAATGACCTCTTCCAGATATTGCATCTGCTCAAATTGGTCGGTAATATTTTTGGATTTAATTTCCTCAACAATGTCGTCTATGCCATAAACAGGCTTCTCTGTGCTATCAATGCAGGAAATTAATATCAACAAGGCTTGATATTGCAACTTAGTCAAATCAAGTGGCGGATATTCGGCAACTTGATTGGATACCGAAACGATGCGTTTTATGTCTCTAATTGGTAAATTCATGTTCAAATTGTGTATAGGGGTTAAAAATAAACGCTATTGCGTCAAAAAAAAAATCTGACGCAATAGTATTTTTTTCAAAATTTATAAAAACAACCATTATCAGTACTTTTTTGACGCAATAGAAGCGATTTAAAGGATAAATGGCTACTGGATGGCTTAAGGCATGAATAAAATGGGGAAAGTACTTTTTTGACGCAATAGGAGAATTTTGAGAATAATGCGCTTTCTTTTGAAGAATTGTATTGGGCAATTGAAAACTACCGACAAAAGTACTTTTATGACGCAATAGATTGAAACGAGCTTTGCATTTCAACATTATGGTACTTTTCAGACGCTATTGAGGGGTCATAATTGTACTTTTATGACGCAATAGGAAAGAGATAAGATATTTTGGCTCAAAATAGTACCTTTTTGACGCAATAGAACCTTTACGGGTGTATCACTTAAATAAAGGATTCACTTTTTTGACGCTATTGGTATTTTTCAGACGCTATTGAGGGGGCAGGAGTACTTTTTTGACGCTATTCAGTACTTTTTTGACGCTATTGGAGCGTGTAACTATTTGAAAATCAATGAATTACAGTTACTTAAAAATAAAGAAAAAGAACTTAAAGAAAAAAACTTAGAAAAGACTATCAAGTTTTTTACAAATTCATTTTTTTATTTTTAAATCGTTATTTCGTGAAATCGTTATTTCGTTATTTAATATTTTGTTTTACTTTTGCGTCAAAATTTCAAATTTATGGCTTTAATCATCGGAGTAGTTTCACAAAAAGGCGGCGTCGGCAAATCTACTATAGCCCGTTTAATAGCAAGTCAATATGCCTCAAATGAATGGGATGTCAAAATCGCTGATATGGATTTGGCACAAGGCACTGCCACCAACTGGAATCGGCGGCGTATGCAAAACGAGGTGACGCCTACTGTGGCGGTAGAACAATTTATGACAGTGACCGATGCACTCAAATCTGCTAAGCACCATGATTTGCTTATTTTTGATGGGGCCCCCCACTCTACTCGTACCACTTTAGATATCGCTAAAGCGGCGCAACTCATTATTATACCCTCCGGTGTGGCTTTAGACGATTTAGAACCCACGATTCGTTTGGCTCATGAGTTGAAGCAAAACAAAATAGGCAAGGATAAAATCGGTATAGCATTGAGCCGGATAGGTAACTCTGAAGCCGAAGTGGAAGAAGCCAAAGCCTACATCCGACAAAGCGGATATTTCCTTTTCGACGGTTTATTGCAAGAGAAAACGGCTATCCGTCGGGCTCAAGATGAAGGCCGATCTGCAACCGAGACGCTTTATAAAAGTATCAATGACCGAGTTGATGTGTTGGTTCAAGCAATAGTTAATCGCGTCAATGATCTTTCAAAATGAATAACGAAATAACGATTTAACGAATAATGACAAATTGAACTATGGCAAAAATAGACAAACCTTTCCGTAAAGCCACAAAGGGCGCGCCGCCGGTGGAAATAGAAGCCAGTCGCAACTTGACCAAAGCGGAAGACAGCGATCTCACGCCGCTGAATTTTAAAGTTGCGGCGGATTTCAAAAGAGCCTTTAAAACCTATGCCGCCCAGATGGATATTTCGATGGTAGATTTACTGCAACGCTGTTTTGAATATTACAAAGATAAAAATTAAATAACGAAATAACGAAATATAGAATTCGTTATTTCGTTATTTAACGAAATGATTTAATCTTTTACCGTTTAACCCTCTGCATTCGGCATTTTGCCAGCCGACTATATAATTTGTTTTTAGGACAGACTGGGTTTTATTGAACCTTGAGCAGTCCTTTTGTAATTCTTGAGTCTTTTATGCTTGTTGGGTTTATGGCGTCTTAAAACGAAAAAAAAAATAGGATATCGGTTTTTAGGATAATTTTCAATTGATTCGTTATTTCGTTATTTAACGAAATCGTTAATTCTATAAAATAAGAAACTATGGAACAAAAAAATAAAATCGTCCTTTTTCAAGAGAAACAAATCCGCAGAGTTTGGTACAATGAGCGATGGTGGTTCTCTGTCATTGATGTCATTGGCATTTTATCGGATGCTACAATTCCAAGCCGATATTGGAATGACTTGAAAAGGCGGGTTTCCAAAGAAAGCGGAAACAATGAGGTTTACGCAAAATGCGTAAAGCTGAAATTAGTGGGAGAAGATGGCAAAAGCTACCCGTCGGATTGTTCTGACACAGAAAATTTGTTACGCATCATTATGTCCATTCCCTCCCCCAAAGCCGAACCGTTCAAACTCTGGTTGGCACAAGTGGGTAAAGAGCGGATTGAGGAAATCGAAAACCCCGAATTGGGCATTGAGCGCATCCGAGAACTCTACAGAGCCAAGGGGTATTCCAACGAATGGATTGACACCCGCCTCAAGACTATTGACATCCGCAAACAACTCACCGAAGAATGGAAGGGTAGGGGCGTGAAAGAAGGGCAAGAATATTCGATACTAACTGCTGAAATTGCTAAAGCCACGTTCGGCTTAACACCGATGGAGCATAAAAACTTGAAAGGCTTGGAAAAGCAAAATTTGCGGGACCATATGACCAACCTTGAATTGATTTTTACGATGTTGGGAGAGGAAACAACGCGGCGCATAGCCGTCAAAGATGATGCGCAAGGTTTTATAGAAAATCATGATGCTGCCCTAAGGGGCGGATACGCCACCGGTGAAGCCTTGAAAAGATATGAACAAACCAGTGGCGAGTCTGTAGTATCACCCGATAATTTCTTGAAGCAAATAGAAGAGTCCCAAAAGAAAGCAGAACTTCCCGAAGACCAAAAGTTGGATATAGACGAAAAAATATAAGCGGCATCAATCCCGAGGTTGAGAAACATCATCCGCTCGGCGTGGCTTTATACCACAAATCGCTCATACGAACTGCCTTGCCGAAATTTTCGGTAAAAAGTATGGTTCAAAACGCCAATGGCGACAGCAAAGTTAATGATGCCCCAGATGCCACTCATAATCCAAAAGTAATACCCCCCCCTCAATATCAGCAAGGCTATTAAACCGCCGAGGGCATTGACAATACTCCACCAAGCCAACACCGTCAAATGTTTGCGGAGGATGATGCGAAACCGAATATCGAAATCCGCCAACTCATCGTTATGTGGTGCATCAAAACCGATAGGGCGTTGGAGTTCGTTGATAAGAAAGCGAGCATGTTGTAGTTTCAGGGATTGTTTTTGGTTTTTCTCGTATTATACTCAATCTCCTTCAAATTAAATTTTCCGTAGGTGAACGCACCGTCGGGATAATGCCAAACCGTTTCACCATATGATATCACATTTCGACCATTCATATTGACGTAATTTTTCACGGGCGTTGAAAAGCGATATTGTTGCATATCGTTGATTGAAGTACGGTCATCCGACGTGAAATTAATGAGTTGCCCTTGTTCATTGAAGTACAGATTAGCGGCGATAGTGATGCCTTTATTTGTAAAAATGGCTTTCACCGAAAGGTTATCCACCGGCTGCCATTGAATACGTTGGTCTATCAAAGCGGCGGGGGCTAAAAGGCACATATCGTTGAAGAGTGTCACCGTTTCCGCTTGGTTAAGTGCTTTGCCTTTAATATCCACGACGGGATAAAGACCAAAGATTTTTATTTGCATCGTTGCGGTAGCTTCTTTATAAGCGTGGTAGCCCGGCACAGTCATGCCGAACATTTGACCTTTCATGAAAAATAATCGGGTAGGGGAGTCCAAAAAATTATATTGTTCTGACCGAAATGGAAACCAATCTTTCCCTTTATCACGCATCTCTCCCTCAAAAACCACTCGGAAATTGTTGATTTTAGGTTTTCCCAGTGCACCGACATAGTGTATATACTTTTGAACCACTGGAGGCAGGGTTTGAATATCCCCCTCAGTAAGTACGGCTTTTTCAAGATTATTGGTGCGATTTAAACCCACCCATACATCTTTTTTAAAGCTATTTTCAAACCGTTGGCTGCCATAACCTGCGATGATACCTGCCAAGATGATGATATTGGCAATCGTTCCTGCCTTAGCATCTTGCCAATTGTTAAAAATCAAAAACTGAGAAACCAAAACGGCTAATGTGGCGACTATCCACCAATAATCTATTTTGGATAAAAAAAGAGCAGTGGTGGCTAAGAATAAAAGCGTGGCGAATAACCAAAACAATCCAGTATTTTTAGAAATGGGCTGTGTCAATTGGTTTATTTCGGCATATTTAAAGGCTTTTGCAAAAGCCATGAGGTGGATTACACCATGCACTGTGACGATAAAAAGAAAGAGGTATTTCAGCATAATTAAAAATTTTGACCCGTTGAGTGTTCTGTACAGGCAAAAACGGCATCGCCTTTTTTGAAAAGTTTGACATCCTTTGCTACCGGCACCACTTCGCTCGCGAAGGAGTTTCATTTTTATTCATATTTTTGCGTAAATGAAAGGGGGATAACTGCTGTTTATGACAAAAATGCGGTTAAATTTGGGGAACATTGAATGACTATCCTCATGTAAACGCTTGATGTTCATCATTAAAATTATTGTACTATGACTTACACAACACCCACTAATAGAGAAATTGCCATTGTACTGAACGATATTGCCGACTTATTAGAAGTCCAACACGCCAATCCGCATAAGATTAGAGCATATCGGGCAGGGGCGAAATCTATTTACGAAAGACAAGAACCGGTGTCTAAAATTGTAGCTTCGGGCGATGGACAGGCATTAGACGCTTTGCCAAATATCGGTGAAAGTTTAGCTGCCATAATTGAAGAGTACGTCAAAACCGGTAAATCACAATTGTTACAGCGCTTACAAGGCGAAGTCTCGCCGGAAGATGTATTCGAGCAAGTGCCGGGTATCGGTGAAGAACTGGCTGAGCGGATTGTCAAAACATTGGATATTAAAACATTGGAAGAACTGGAACAGGCAGCCCATGATGGGCGGTTGGCTCGCGTGGAAGGTTTTGGCGAAAAGAGGGTAGAGGCGATTCAAATAAGCCTGGCCGGCATGTTAAGCGGTTTTGCTCGCCGAAGAATCAGACAAAATCTGCCCAAAGAAGACGAGCAACAAACGCCCGTTACCCCACAGCCGACTATTGGTGCGCTTTTGGAAGTGGATGATGAATACCGCGTAAAGGCGGCAGCCGATGAGTTGAAAAAAATTGCCCCCAAACGCTTTAATCCCAACAACGAAGCGTGGTTACCGATATTACACACCGAAAAAGAAAGCTGGACTTTTACCGCATTGTTTTCGAATACGGCAAGGGCGCACGATTTGGGTAAAACGAACGATTGGGTGGTTCTTTTCTTTGAAAAAGATGGAATCGAAGGGCAGTCCACCGTTGTAACCGAAACCTCCGGTCCCCTAATGGGCAAAAGGGCCGTACGGGGGCGAGAAATTGAATCCATGCGGTATTATTTTCTATGAACCCCTCTCGTTGGGTTACTGTTTCCAAAAAAAGTACAAAACGCCATTCATATCATCCGTTACAAAAAAAGATTTGCTATCGCGCATCATGATATCACAAGGGCGCCCTAAACGGTCTTTTTCCTCCTTGCTGCCTTTAGGTAAAAAGCCGGTTATAACATCCGTGTAACTATTGCCGCCATTCACTTTTACGACCGAATAACCCCGCTCACGCCACACCATATTGGAGCCGTGCAAAGCGACTAAAAAACTGTTTTTCAATGCCGGATGGTCAAAATTTTTGAAATAATCGAAACCCAAAGGCGCAGAGTGGGCTTTAAATCCGCCAAAAGCCACCGGCGGCTTTTTCACCCAAGCGGCTCTTTTACTCTTAGCGAACTCTTTATCCGCAATAATTTTACCTTTATATTGATAATAATACGGGAAACCGTAAAATTCTCCTTCTTCAATGGTGTGAAACATATCCTCCGGTACATCGGGCCCAATTTGGTCTCTGCCCATATCCGTTACCCACAATTTATCCGCCACCCATTTCATGCCCACGGCATTGCGAACACCCCGAGCATAATATTTTACATCGCTGCCATCAGGATTCATTTGCATGATGGTGGAGCGTATTTCCTCCGTTTCAACGCAGGCATTGCACCCGCTGCCGATGGATACGTATAGTTTATCTTTGTGAAAAGTTAAGCTGCGGGTCATGTGCCAACCACCGTATTTGTAGCCGACTCCGGTATCGGGCATTTTTATAATCACTTCGCCTTGCCCACTGGGCTTATCATCGCCTTTTTTATAAGGATAACGGGTCACTTTTCCACTTTCGGTTACATAGATATAGTCAATACCTTTATCCGTATAAAAAGCCACTTGGTTAGCATTGTGCAAGCCTTCGAGATAGGTTTTTATGGTGGTGAAACGATGTTCTGTTTCATTCCAACCATCTAAAATATACACTTTGCAGCGTTTATTGTCCGACCGATTCCACATATCAAGCAAAAAATAGCGGTTATCGGGAGAAACGGTTAAAAACCGCAGCCTGTCCAAGCCTTCATAGGCTACGCTGACATTCAAACCTTCGGGTATATTGAGCGTCAATTTCACCCCTTTTTTCAATTGGATAGGGTGGGGCACGAGTTTTATGGGTTGTTCATCAGTGTTGAGCACGAACGGCGTCGGCTCTTCGATTTTTGCGACCGCTTTTTCAGCCACAACCGTATCTTTCATGACGACTATCGGTTGGACAATCTTATTACTTTCGGTTGAAACTGTTTGGGCAACAGTTTGTCCTTTCTTTTTGCAACTGAAAAAGATTAAACAGGACAATAGTAGAATTGAAAAAGTAGTCTTCATTTGAGATAAAAAGTTTAAAATTTTACGACTCCCCAATAGGCTTTTTTAGGTTTAAAATCTTTATCAAAAAGCAAGGGAAAATCCTTGCGTCCACGGATGGGAAAATTATCCAACCAAGAAGACTTATCCGATAAATTCCAGAAAGTGATACCCGTTATTTGGTCTTTATGTTTCCTAAAAACCTCAAAAAGCATTTTATACTGAGCGGCTTGTTTCTCCGCCATTTCGGGGGTGAATTCGCTGATGCCTTTAAATGGTTCGGTGCTGCGCTCGTGCCGCTTTGGGTGAACGGATACATCTACTTCCGTGAACTGAATTTCTAAACCTAAAGATGCGAATTTATTAATAGATTCCTCTAATTCTGCAGCGGTGGGTTCAAAAATTGACCAATGCCCTTGTAAACCCACGCCATGAATAGGCATCCCTTTGGCTTTCAGTTTTTTTAATAATTGATAAATGCGCTCTCGTTTGGAAGCATTTTCAGTATTGTAATCATTGTAAAAAAGCTTGGCGTTGGGGTCGGCAGCGTGCGCATATTCAAAAGCCCGTTCAATGTATTCCTCACCGATGATTTTATAAAATTCGGATTCACGGTATATTTTGTCGCCCCCGTCGGGAACGGCTTCGTTGACCACATCCCAAGCGTAAATTTTACCTTTATAGCGCGTGACCACATCCGTAATATGCGTTTTCAGGCGGGATAATAGTTCCTCTTTGGTCACTGTTTTATCGCCATTTTTGAAAAACCAATTGGGCGTTTGATTGTGCCAACACAAAGTATGGCCCCTCAGTAGTAAGGCGTTTTTTTGCGCGAAATCAACGATTTTATCCGCCGGTTCCCAATTGTAGCGGTTTTCTTCGGGATGGATGGGGCCCATTTTCATCGCATTTTCGGGTGTCATACTGCTGAATTGGGCTTTTATCAAATCCGCCTCCGCACCCGCTTCCATCATGCGTGGATTGACGGCTACGCCAATGGGGAAATAATTTTTATAGTAGTGTTTTAAGCCTTTGGGGTTCAAAAGGCCATTCGCTTTATTTTCTATTTTCGCACTGTCCTGTACAAACAAGTGTCGCGGCTGTTGTGCCACAGCCTTAAAAATGCGGGTATTTTTAAAAGTAGCTTTTTCCACCACATCTTTATCATGCGAGCAGATAAAAAGCCCGATAATAAGCTCTTGAGGGAAGCTAAAATCAGGGACTTCGACAGACCAAAAAGGATTGCCTAATTTGGCTACTGAAATAAAATAGCTTCTGCCACGTCTTTCTAATTGTAAAATATCCGCTCCCAGAATCGGAATTTTTATTTCTTCTACATTACTGTTGTCTGTTTTACGGTATTGAAAAGCCGTCAAACCATCGCCATGCACAGTCAAACAAACCATCGCTGAACTTGTATCCAAACTCTTGCGAATCATCCAACCTGATTTGCGATGCAAATTCACACCCGTACCTTCAAGCGTCGGTTGGGTAGTGAGGATGAAATCGCCCGTCATTTTCAGTGAGGTCATGTGTAATTCATCCTTTTTAAACCAAATATTTTCTCCTGCCCCAGTTAAAGTGTAAGTATTGGAGGATTTATCAAAATCGGCTGTTCCTGGGTGCAGAACCGCTCCGATGTCTGAATGATCTTCAAAAATGCCCACAGGATTTTGCGCCACGATGGTGGTCAATCCGAAAAGTAGGGCTATCAAAAGTGCTTGTTTTTTCATGATTTTTATTTAAAATTAATAAAATTTAGCTATCAGCAATGAGTTTTCAGACTAAAAAGCAAATTGCATAGAAAAAGCTGATTTCTGATGGCTCAAAGCTAATGGCTAAGTTTTCACCGCCTATCCATCAATGCTTTTTTAAAAAAGACCCCATGTCGTGTCAAATTATAATCCCAATCCTTGAACAAACGGGGTGCCCACTGCGGGTCAAAAACCCAGACCACCCATGAAATGCCTTTTTCATCGCAATATTGCATCATCGCATCGCCATACGATTCGTCGCTGATGACTGGGACATGCGCCCCTTGTTCCTCCGCCCCGCTAAAGCCGATTTCAGTTAAAATAATGGGGTATTTTTCTTTCACAAAACCCCAATCTTTAGTCCATTTTTCTGCCCACGGTTTTTCTCGTTTCATGGGATACGGGTGCGATACGTAGGCGACCCCCTCAGTATTGAGCGGGTCAGTGGCAATTGGTGTGAGGTCATATGCCCAATTGAAACCAGCCACCAAAGGAATTGCCGTATTGCCATGCGCTCGGATGATGCCGATGATTTCTTCCATCAGCGTTTTCCATTCTGCCCACGAGCAAGTGCCTAATTGACCGTTATAGGTCGTCGGTTCATTGAATAATTCAAAAAAAGCAACGGTCGTATTGCCTTTGTAATGCTTTGCCATCGTGCGCCAAAAGTCGTAGGTTTCCTTAACAGTAGTGTCATAATTATCACTTTGATACATTTCCGTTCGCAAATTGCCGATGCTGTGCCAATCCATTATGACATACATTTTCAACTCTTTTGCCCATTGAACGCCGTCATCCAGTATTTTTAAATATTCCTTTTTACCCAATCTTCGCCACGCTGTCGGGTGTATTGGTAGGCGGACGACATTGGCACCCCACCGTTTCATTTCCTCAAAATAGGCTTTATTCCAATGCTCAATTTTAAGCAATCGCTCAGGGTCGCTCGCATTGAGGCCCCTCAGTATAAACGGGCTATCTTGCCCCACGACAAATTGATTGCCTTTCACTTTAATCTGTGGCAAGTCAATGGATTGCGCTTTAGCTTGAAAAACGATGCCTGACAGCAAAATAAGGCAAGCTATTTTTTTTATTAAAATGGAAAGGGTCATGTCGTCTGTCTCAATAGCTTTTTAATGAAAACAATTTGCCCTAAATGGTAATGATTATGTTCCACCACGCCGACAATATTTCGGTAATAATTACCATATTTAGGCGAAAAGTCATCAAAAATCTGTGCTTCAGGAAAAACTTCAACTGTTTGTGCGAAGGCTTCAGCATCTTCCCACGTTTGTTTTAATAAGGCTTGCCACTCGGCTTCGTTAGTGATTTTAGGTGCTTTAAAACTATCTTCATGCTTGCCATTCAGAGGATTTCCTTGGATGCGGTCGTGCACAACTTTTAGATAATAATTCATATGAAAAACCAAAACGGCTATGGAATTAAAAGGCAACGATTCATTCGCCGCTTCTTGCCAAGTAATATCTTGTAAGGCCTCTTGCATATTACTCCACGTCCAATTCACACCGAAATGGATTTCGCGGATATGTTTGGCTATTTGATGTGTAACGCTCATTTTTACAGATTTAATTGAAAATATTATAATCTTGGTGCTTTAGGCTTGTTGGGCGCATCAAACGTATTTGCCCCTTTAACCTTGATTTTTCTTTTAAAAACCTTATCTACAACTGTGATATACATTGTATCAAAATCTTTTCCGCCGAAACAGAGATTGGAGACTTGCCCTTTGGTTTTAGGCAC
>JANPGW010000382.1:0-11170 GCA_031424115.1 Saprospiraceae bacterium
TTCAATCTCATCTGCTCTCTGAAGCCTATGTTTTGAAAATTAGTAAGTGTTTTTATCTCTTTGTTATTTATGGAATCACTCAACTTTTTAGACAATTGTAAATAATAAAAGGCGCTGTCATATTTGTTTTCATCTTTAAAACTTAAAGCAAGTGCTGTATATGCTTCTTCCATTTCAGGTACATAACTTCCCAAAGATCTGTAGTTGGCAATACCTGCTTTAGAATAATGCAAACTTGAATCAACCCGACCAAATTTTCTATAAGTGTCAGCTAATGCAAATTGGGTCAGCGCTATATAAAATGTATTTTGATTTTTTTCGAGTAGCTTTAATGCTAAGAGGTAATTGGTTTTTGCATCTTCAAAATTTCCTTTTCTAAATTGTATATCACCAATGGCTTTATTGGATGCTCCACTGTAGTTTTTTCCATCCATTTTACTTTCAATACCCAATGTAATTTGTTGAAAATAAAGAGCAGAATCAAGTATGCCCATATTTAAATAGGCATTAGCAATATTATTATTGATAGTCCATCTTAAATTCAAATCAGTAGTTTCCGTTTCGATTATTTGTTTTGCTTCCTTTAGTTCTGATAGTTGTTTGTCAAAATTTTCCGTGCGGTTATACAACATAGCTAAGCTATTTTTAATATAGCCTAATAATATTATTCTGTTTATTTTCGGATCATTGCTGGTAAAATACTTATTAAAAAATGGCGTGATAATAACGTTGTTAGCAATATTCTTATCTTCAATTAATCTATTGGCAATGAGTAATTTAGTAAGTGCATTGGCATAATCTCCATTGCTCAACAACGTAAAGCCAAGGTCACTCAGAATACTTGCCTGATAAAACTTTTGATTTAATTTTTCTGCAATTGAAAAAGCAATGTCTGAATAATAAATTGAGCTGTCTCTATTAATTTCTGAATATTTTAATGCCAACTCACAAAAATTATTCAAACGCATCGTATCATTTTCTCCGAATGACGCAACTGGACAATTAAATAGGATAAATAAGATGAATAAATAACTTTTAAAGTGTTTCATTACTCTGATTTTAAAGTGTTATAATAAATGTTGTTCCGACCCCCTCAGTACTTTCCACTTCCAAAGTACCGCCATGCCCTTTGGTCACAATATCATAAGCCAGTGAAAGCCCTAAACCAGTGCCTTGCCCTGTGGGTTTTGTGGTGAAAAATGGTTGAAAGACCTTAGCTTTTGTCGCTTCATTCATACCGACTCCATTGTCTTTGACTTTTATAATTATTGAAGCCCCCCCCGCCCCCAAAGGGGGAGCCAAGTAGTGGGTAGTGACGGATACTGAGGGGGTATAATTTTCATCGTTTGAAAGCAGTTTTCTTTGATTGACAGCATAAAACGCATTATTAATCAAATTCAATAAAACCCGCCCAATATCTTGCGGAATCACTTCAATTTTAGGTATGTTTTCATCAAAATCTGTTGAAAAATTCGCATTAAAATCCTTATCTTTTGCTCTTAATCCATGATATGATAAGCGCAAATATTCATCCGCCAACTTATTAATATCGGTTAATTCTTTCACGCCTGTACTTGAGCGCGAGTGTTCGAGCATTCCTTTTACAATATTGCTGGCGCGTTTGCCGTGGTGGTTGATTTTCTCTTGATTTTGACTTAAATCATCGAATAATTCGCCGATATATGCCTTGTCTTGTGCGGGTTTTTCGATTTCTTCTTTTAAATCTTTTACCAAATCCACACTTAATTCTGAGAAGTTATTGACAAAATTCAACGGGTTTTGTATTTCATGGGCGATGCCTGCGGTGAGTTCACCGAGGGAAGCGAGTTTTTCTTTTTGTATGAGTTGGGTTTGGGTGGATTTGAGTTCTTTTAAGGTAGATTCAAGTTTAAGATTGGCTTTTTGCTTAAAACGATTGTTGCGCCAAAGTAAAATAGACACAATTGAAAAGAAAGCGAGGATACCCAATAGTGATAAAAGCGCCAACCTATTTCTATTGGCAGTTTCCGTTTTTTGACGTTCATATTCTGTTTTTTGGATATTGAAGTTAATTTCTTCAAGTTGTTTCAGCTTGTTATTATTGTAAAGAGAATCCTTAGCATCACTATATATCACTAAATATTTGTTGGCTTCTTTTGGATTAGATTCCCTATATTCTTGGAACAGTATTTTAGAAGCTTCTATAATATTATTTGGGGTAAAAGCGGTATTGCCTCTTTTTAAACCTTTAAGGGCATAATGAATAACAGAATCGCTTTGATGTAAAACTTGATATGTTTTAGCCAAACTGATATAATCTGATCCAAGAAGGAAAAATTTAATGGCTTCGGGATAGTTTTTAGCCTTAAAAGCCAAATCGCCGAAAAGAATATTAGAATTAGCGGCTAAATCGGGTATTATTGCTGAATATTTTTCTACATAATCAGTAAGTAAGTTTGCATAATATTTGGCTGAATCAACTTGATTCAAATAACCATATCCTCTTCCTAATTGCATATAAGTTGCCCACTTATACATAAATGATGATGATGGAAAAGAGGGATGATGTAATGCCTTTAGAGGATATTTCAAAGCATCATTATCGCCTTTGATAGCGGCATTAATAAACATTAGGTTGTACATACCAATAAGTTTTTCGGGACTATATTTTTCACACAATGGAATAGCCTCATTAATATCAATAGTTGCTTTGCCCCACTCACCATTGATAGCATAAAAAAAAGCAGATTGTGTTAAGCAATTAATTCTCCCCAAAGGATAATTAATCTTTTCAGCAATATTTGCCCCTTCTTTGGCATATTTGACAGTCAGAGCAGAGTTCGTGGCTAAATGCATAGAAGCCAATTTCACCAAATTATTAACTTTCGCCGTATCATCGGTAAGGCTTGATAAACGTGTGGTGATACTGTCCACAAACTGTTGGTCAAAAGGAGAGGGCTGCGTAAATCCATTATTTCCATGAAATGCTAAAAAATATAGTATAATTAACCTCTTCATCATACATTGGTTTTAAAAGGTAAAGAAATAATAAATTCCGAGCCGACCCCCTTCCCGTTTGAGTCGGGATTTCCTTCGTCAACAGAAATCACTTCCAAAGTACCACCATGTCCTTTCGTCACAATATCATACGCGAGTGAAAGCCCTAAGCCGGTCCCTT
Organism: Saprospiraceae bacterium; assembly: GCA_031424115.1. Lineage (GTDB taxonomy): Bacteria > Bacteroidota > Bacteroidia > Chitinophagales > Saprospiraceae > JAAFJT01. The sequence goes on from JANPGW010000382.1 coordinate 3,158, forward strand.
GTCCCGTCGGTTTTGTTGTGAAAAAAGGTTGAAAGACTTTAGCTTTAGTCGCTTCGGACATACCAGTGCCATTGTCTTTTACTTTTATAATAACATGATTATCAACCTCTTGAGTTGAGACAATAACTGAGGGGGTGTAACTTTCCGAAAGTTTTAAACTTTCGGAAAGTTGAGCACGTTGGTGTACGGCATAAAACGCATTATTAATCAAATTCAATAAAACGCGCCCCATATCTTGCGGAATGACTTCGATTTTAGGCAAGTTTCCCTCAAATTCTGTTGAAAAATCAGCGTTAAAGTCTTTATCCTTCGCTCTTAAACCATGATAAGACAGTCTTAAATATTCATCCGCCAACTTATTAATATCGGTTAATTCCTTTACGCCTGTACTTGCCCGCGAGTGTTCGAGCATGCCTTTGACGATGCTTGATGCTCGCTTGCCATGGTGGTTGATTTTCTCTTGGTTTTGGCATAAATCTGTAAATAATTCCCCAACATATTCTTTATCAATATCGGGTTTTTCGATTTCTTCTTTTAAATCTTTGACTAAATCCACGCTCAATTCCGAGAAATTATTGACAAAATTCAAGGGGTTTTGTATTTCGTGGGCGATACCTGCGGTGAGTTCGCCGAGGCTTGCTAATTTTTCTTTTTGGATGAGTTGGTTTTGGGTGGCTTTGAGGTTTTCATGGGCGACCCCAAGTTCAGAATAGGCTTTTTCGATTTCTTTGGCTTGCGCCAGTTCACGGTCTTTTATTTTCTCCCGTTCTTTTCTGATAGTAACAGCTTTTTGGAAAAGATGTATCCTCCAAACGGTCAGCATCAACAAAGAAATGTAGATGCCATAAGCCCACCAGCTTCGCCACCAGGGCGGCAATACCCGAAAACTGTAAATGACCGGCTCCGTCCAAACCCCGTTGGCTCCCCGGGCTTTGAGCTTAAAAGTATAACTGCCTTCATTGATATTGCCAAATGTGGCATTGCTTCGGCTGGTAACCGGGCTCCAGTCTTTGTCATACCCTTCCAGCATGTATTGGTACTTTACCAAAATGGGCTTTCCTGTCTCAATGGCGGCAAACTCAAATGAAATGTGGTTGTGCTCATGCGGCAGCACCAAATTTTCGGGTACCGGGTAAAAGGGCCGGATGCCATTAAACTGAATGCCTCCGAAACGTTGTCGCATGCTATCCCTTTCGGCTGCTGTCAATTTCCTCCCGAAAAGACTTACCTCTTCGGTAATGTAAGCGGGGGTCGTGATGCTGTCCGACGCAACAGGCTTTTCATCCAAACCGTACCACGAGATATTTTCATCCTTCACTTTTATGGCTTGGATGACCAGATTTGGAACTTCCCTATTCGCTTTCAGTGCTGTATAATCAAACCGCACCAAAGCTGTTTTATCGCTGCCTGTGCCTGCCCATATGATGCCCTTGCTGTCTAAGAACATAGCGTTTCCATCATTCAAATTCTTTACCGGATAGCCTGTATTGGTATTGTATATTTCTATATCGGTCATTTTGGTAAAGTCATTGGAAGGGTTAAAAAGGGTGATTCCCAGATTGGTGCCAACCGCCATTTTACCATCGGGCATTTGTAAAATTTTCGACACAAAATTATCGGGTAAGCCATCCGCTATGGTAAAACTTTTAAACAGCGTTGAAGAAATGAGGTTTGTTTTCTTTCTTTTGTCCGCTCCTTCGACTCCCCTCAGGACCCGATTTTCGGCCAAGCTCCTCACTTGTCCTGCACGCATCACACTTAGTCCCTCCTCAGTGCCGAACCAGAGATTTCCCGTTTTATCCTCGGTGATGCTCCAAACATCATTATTTGCAAGCCCCTGAGCCGTGGTAAACGTGCTGAATGATTGGCCGTCATAACGGCTGACACCTCCTAATGTGGAGAACCAGAGATTTCCCGTTTTATCCTCGGTGATGCTCCTAACAGTATTATGTGCAAGCCCCTGAGCCGTGGTAAACGTGCTGAATGATTTTCCGTCATAACGGCTGACACCTCCTAAAGTGCCGAACCAAAGGTTTCCCTGTTTATCCTCGGTGATGCTCCAAACTAAATTATTTGCAAGCCCCTGAGCGGTGGTAAACGTGCTGAATGAGTGGCCGTCATAGCGGCTGACACCGCCGCCTAAAGTGCCGAACCAGAGGTTCCCCGTTTTATCCTCAGTGATGCTCCAAACTACATTATTTGCAAGCCCTTGAGCCGTGGTAAAAGTGCTGAATGATTTTCCGTCATAACGGCTGACACCGCCGTCAAAAGTGCCGAACCAGAGATTTCCCGTTTTATCCTCGGTAATGCTCCAAACTATATTATTTGCCAGCCCCTGAGCCGTGGTAAACGTGCTGAATGATTGGCCGTCATAGCGGCTGACACCTCCTCCCCAGGTGCCGAACCAGAGGTTTCCCGTTTTATCCTCGGTGATGCTCCAAACATTATTATGTGCCAGCCCCTGAGCGGTGGTAAACGTGCTGAATGAGTGGCCGTCATAGCGGCTGACACCGCCTCCCCAGGTGCCGAACCAGAGATTTCCCGTTTTATCCTCGGTAATGCTCCAAACTTCATTATTTGCCAGCCCCTGAGCCGTGGTAAACGTGCGGAATGATTGGCCGTCATAGCGGCTGACACCGCCGCCTAAAGTGCCGAACCAAAGGTTTCCCGTTTTATCCTCAGTGATGCTCCTAACTCTATTCTCTGCAAGCCCCTGAGCGGTGGTAAAAGTGTGGAATGATTGGCCGTCATAGCGGCTGACACCGCCGCCTAAAGTGCCGAACCAGAGGTTTCCCGTTTTATCCTCGGTGATGCTCCAAACTTGATTATTTGCCAGCCCCTGAGCGGTGGTAAACGTGCTGAATGATTGGCCGTCATAGCGGCTAACACCTCCGCCATCAGTGCCGAACCAGAGGTTTCCCGTTTTATCCTCGGTGATGCTCCTAACAGTATTATGTGCAAGCCCCTGAGCCGTGGTAAACGTGTGGAATGATTGGCCGTCATAGCGGCTGACACCTCCGCCATTAGTGCCGAACCAGAGGTTTCCTGTTTTGTCCTCGGTGATGCTCCAAACTAAATTATTTGCCAACCCCTGAGCGGTGGTAAAAGTGCGGAATGATTTTCCGTCATAGCGGCTGACACCGCCGCCTAAAGTGCCGAACCAGAGATTTCCGAACTTGTCCTGTAACGAACAATTGACGGCATCCAAAGCGAGACCGTCGTCGGAGGTAAGATTGGTGAAATTGGATATACCTCCATCACCCATGGTATAGGGTTTGCCATCGGCATCCAAAATGGTTTCGCCCTTTTCGTTTTGTAAAACGGGAAGCATTTTGGTGATACCGCCGTTTTTGGGTACTGTTATGGTTAGCGGTTTTGGCATCGCATCCAAAGGGATAGTTTTGGGTTGCAGGCTGTCCGGCAGCTCAGCTAACACCGTAACTTGGAATGGTACAAGGGAATTCTCCTGAGTTGCCGTCTCGCTTGGCTTGTTTTCCTGTTTGCTGTTGCAAGCACATGCAAGTGCTATCAGGATGCTGAAGAAGAATGGATGTGCTTTCATAAATTATACTTTTGGGATTGACAATGTTATTTGAAATTCGCTTCCTACCCCCTCCGTACTCTCCACTTCCAGCGTCCCCCCATGCCCCTTCACCACAATATCATACGACAATGAAAGCCCTAAGCCTGTGCCTTGCCCCGTTGGTTTTGTGGTAAAAAACGGTTGAAAAACTTTGGCTCTCACGCTTTCGGACATACCGATTCCGTTGTCTTTGACTTTTATAATTATTTGATTATCAGTCTGTTGTGTAGTGACAAATACTGAGGGGGTATAACTTGAGATTGCTTCGTTTCTCGCAATGACATCTTGCTTGCGTTGATTGACGGCATAAAACGCATTATTAATCAAATTCAATAAAACCCGCCCAATATCCTGTGGAATGACTTCTATTTTAGGCAAGTTTTCATCAAAAATCAATTCATAATCAGCATTAAATGAATTGTCTTTTGCTCTTAAACCATGATAAGCCAATCTTAAATATTCATCAGCCAATTTATTAATGTCGGTCAATTCCTTTACACCTGTACTTGCACGAGAGTGTTCGAGCATCCCTTTTACAATGCTGCTTGCCCGCTTGCCGTGATGGTTTATTTTTTCTTGGTTTTGACTTAAATCATCGAATAATTCGCCGATATATGCCTTATCCTGTGTGGATTTTTCGATTTCATCTTTTAAATCTTTCACTAAATCCACGCTTAGTTCCGAGAAATTATTGACAAAATTCAAGGGGTTTTGTATTTCATGGGCGATGCCGGCGGTGAGTTCACCCAAAGAAGCCAATTTCTCTTTTTGGATAAGTTGGTCTTGGGTTGCTTTTAGCTCTGTGATAGCTTGATCCGTTTTTCTTTTTTCTTCTTTGAGTGTAATTAAATCTTCTGCTGCTTGTTTTGCCAGTTTTTCCTTTTGTGCTAAGTCTTTAAATCTTGTATAAGCAAAATCAAAGACATTTGTAATCCGAGCGAGAACTATTTTTTGCTCGTTATTACTCGGGTTCAATGTACTTAACATCACACAACCAAAATCGCCAAAAGCGGCTCTACAATAGAGTGTTTTTGCGGAACGCATGGCATTTCGGACAATATCGGGTAAGAGCGCAAAGTCCGTTTCTGAAAATATATAATCATCCCAAGCGGTCTTCTCTTTTGGGTTTATGACATAGTCCCAATCGTTACTTTTTTGTTTCCAACCTTCTAACATGGCTAATGAAAAATTATGCTTATTCTTCGGGATTCTAAAACCCGATGGAAAGTCTGGGTCTTCTTGTTTGGCTATATACCAATCCGTATCCAGCGTATCTTCGTCATAAATAATAATTAAAGACGCTATTATATCCTTGAACAACGTATTACATTCTCTATAAATGCGTGCGATGACCGTATTTATCTCCGTGGAAGATTCCATAGACAATGCCTTTGCTCTTATTCTTTCGAGTGCTATTTCTATGCGTTCCTCTTTGGCTTGTGTTTCTGCGATTTTTATATCTTTGAAACGGGTGTAGGTCAAATCAAAAACCTTAGAAAAACGGACTAATGAATCAAAAGCCTCTGGACTTATAGGTTGTTCATTGCCTGTTGTCAAACAGCCAAAATTATTGAATGAACCCTCCAAATGAATGGATTTAAAAGACTTCATATTCTCAATAATAAAGGATGGTAAACCCACAAGTTCCGTATCGTGAAACAAAAAAGCATCCCACAATGTCTTTTCTTTGCCTTTCATCAGATAATGCCATCTTTCTTGTCGCTCTTCCCATGCTTTAAAGTAAGCTAACTGAGGGGGGTGTTCACTGTGTTGCACAAAATAACCTTGACCTAAATCTAACGACTCACCACTTGCCATCCACCACGTCACGCCGAGGTTTTTTGGGTTAAATATCATGAAAAAACAGCGTTGCAATTGCACGTTCAGTTTGCCCATTTCTGAATAAATCAATCCAATAACCGTAGAGAGTTCATCGGAAGATTGCATGGCTAAGGTTTTAGACCGTACTCTTTCTAAAGCTATTTCTATTTGCACTTCTCTCGTTTGCGCTTCCGCTTTTTGTAAATCAAGAAAACGGACATACGCCTGTTCAAAAGAGTATGCAAACCGTTTAAAAATAAGATTCTCTTCATCTGTAAAGGGGACGGGAACGAAATTGGCTAAAAATAAGCCGATATGTTTCATCAAAACGACTGACCTTGCGTAGCCTGTACTATTCATCAAAAGCTGTTTTCTTTCTTCGGTTACTTGACCGACAATAGCGTGTTCAAAAACATGCTGAAACCAAGTGTTTTTTTCTTCAAAAGTGAGGGTATCTACAAAAAAATCTAACTGTTTTTGTTGGGCTTCTTTGATATGGCTTAAAATAGGGTTATCAATGTGCGGTACTTTAATCATATTGGGCGTGGATTCACCCGTAGTGGCAAGCCAAACACTGAATTCTGTTAAGTTATCATTGATGAAAAAAGCGGTGGTGTCAAAGTGGATATTTAATTGATGCAATTGTTCTGCTAATACATTAATGATGGCTATCAGGTCTTCACTTTTTTGCATCGCCATTGTACTGGCGCGGACTCTTTCTAAGGCTAATTGGATTTGAGATTCTCGCGTTTGTGCTTCCGCTTTTTGTAAATCAAGGAAACGCACATACGCCTGTTCAAAAACTTTGGCGGTGCGTTTTAATACACTAATCATTTCATCGCTATACATTTGTCCATTCCAGCTATCTGCACATAAAGTTGAATTGTTTTCAATGAACAAACACATAATTTGGCTTTCTGCCTGTTTGATAAATTCCCGTACATGAGCAGGTACAACCGCCAAGCTATTATTAGCGAATACATAATCAAAATATACTTTGTTTTGCTGATTTGTATATTTTTTATTGATAATGTCTTCGCCTGAGAATCTTGCTTGCCAACTATCTTTTAAGCAGGTATCTTCATGCAGTATTTTTTCATCATAAGGAAGAGAAACCAATTCTTCATGCTGTAAATCATTGGCTACCCAAAAAGTCGAACTCATGGTATTTTTATCAAAAAACCAGAAGGCAATCGTCCCAAGTAAGACATTAAGTTCTTTCAGTTTTTCATGAACCATCGCCACTATTTCTTTGAGTTCATTGGACTCTTGCATGGCTAAGGTTCTACTTCTAATTTTCTCCAAAGCCACTTCAATCTGTGCCTCTCTTGCTTGCGCTTCCGCTTTTTTGAGGTCGAGAAAACGAGTATAGGTAATATCATAAACTTTTGCAAAACGTAAAAGAATATCCAAATGGGCATCCGTCAAAGGCTCGATTGAGGTGACACTGATAGCCCCAAAATTATTGAAAGACACTGAAAAAAAGACTTGTGGCACAGCCTTCATATTGGTTTTTACAATTTCTGGAAAATGGGCAAACCCCGTTTCGCTAAACAAATAGTTATCCCATTCTTTTTTAATATCGCCCTTCAATTCGTATTGAAATTTGCGCGTTCTTTTTTTCCATTCCCCCAAAAACACCAAATAAGGTTCGTGTTCGTGATAGGGAATATAACAGCAAATAGGGTGTTCCGTATCTTCCGAATGCGCTATCCACCAATTAAAACTGTCCGTTTCTTTATCCATAACCCAGAGAGCAGACCTTGCCATTGACACATCTAATTTCACCAATTCTTTAAAAATAGTGCCTATGAGCGCACTCAATTCATCCGAATTTTGCATTGCCATGGCACGACTTCTTACACGCTCTAAGGCAACTTCAATCTGTGCTTCTCTTGTCTGTGCTTCTGATTTTTGTAAATCGAGAAAACGGATATATGCCTGTTCAAAAACCTTTGCTATTCGTTTCAATAGGTCAAATTCCATTTCCGAAAAAGTTTGCCCCGACCAACTGGCAGCTCCTAACAATGAATGTTTTTCATAAACATAAGAAGCGGTATAACCCTCTACTTGCAATATCTGGTTTTGTGCAAATTCGGGTATTGTAGCATAGCCATTGTGCTTAAAAACATAGTTAAAATACCTGTTTTTTTCTTCAAAAGAATAGGATTTATTGACAATATCGGTGCCTGTCTCGTGGGCATGCCAAACGTCCAAAATAATAGGATTGTTTTCAAAAGCCTCAGGGTCATAAGGTAACTTCACTTTGTTTGTGGGTTCTAAATCGTTTGATGTTTTTACCCATATTTCGGTATCTTTTGAGCCTTCCGAAAAAATATGAATTGCAGTACCAGCATCGAATATTAATCCTAAATCTTTTAGTTTCTCCAATAAAACGACGCCGACATTTTGAATGTCCTCTGAATGACGCATCGCCAAAGAGCTTGACCGAATTTTTTCTAAAGCTGCTTCAATTTGCGCTTCCCTTGCTTGTTCTTCTGCTTTTTCTAAATCGAGGAAACGGGTGTAGGATTGCTCAAATGCATTCGCAAAACGTCTTAGTATAAGGTTTTCTTCGGGAGAATAAGGTAAGGCATCATAGTTAAAGA
>JANPGW010000383.1:0-14650 GCA_031424115.1 Saprospiraceae bacterium
AGACCATTTGGTATCCCAAGACCAAACAGGGTCGCCAAAAAATTGTATTGCCGCATCACTTTGCACACCCTCAGGACTGACGCCAAAGAGATACGCATTCGACATCCGATTGACAGGGTCTAAAACAACGGCTACACCATCACCATCAAAATAATTAACATCGCGTTTGAGCGTCTGGATAATATGGTTGCGCGAAGAATCGTAGCAAATAATGCCGATGTAGAGGTTGTGGTCATCATTTGTTAAGCGCACTTCCGTTTTTGTTTCAGACCGCTTTTTATTATCAGGATATTTCATCCAAAAATCTTTGGCAGGTTTAGCACTTGCCCAGTCTGATTCGTCTAAAACGCCATCTACCACAATGGGCTTGAGGGCTTGTTGAATAGTGACTTGAAAATCTGTTGAGTTGTTGAGTTGATTGCCCAAAGAATCACTTTGAGCCATCAGGGCAGAAGGGAATATGCCCATGAAAGTGAAAAGTAGTTTGCTCATAATAGTCGTATGTTTTCAATTAGATAACAGTATCGGTTACAATCTCAAAGTTATAATTATTGGGTAAATTGTTTATTATTTTCTTTAAAATTACCTAAGTTGTGCTATAATATTGAAAAGACGCCATTTAATATTTATCAAACCTTGTTTGTCTACTAAAAACACCAAAATGAAACAACTTCTTTCCCTTTTATGCGCGCCTTTTTTCACCAACCAACCAGCTTGCTTATATCTTATCTTGACGTCTAATATTGTCACGAAGGGGGATAATAGTGCCTTTAAAGTTGAAGATACTGTCACGCCAGAGCGTGATGGCGCAGAAGGCGACAAGTGGGTTGGGTCGGAGTTTATTATTACTTTACCTTTTAAAAATTAAAAAATGGATACGATAAAACAGCCATTGTGGGGCATTTTAATATTCTCCCTTTTAACGATAATAAAAATAAAGGCGCAACCCATACCTTTTGACAAACAGGTAGTGGATAGCATAACCCATATTTTGCCTGATATGAAAGGTGATACTAATAAAGTAAACAACCTTATTTTATTGACGCAAATGTATATCGCTAAAGGCGATTCGATGAGGGTAATGAAATATGCACAGGAGGCAGATTCTTTAGCTCAAAAAATTAATTCAACTATAGGCAGAATACGGGCACTTGGTCAAATGGCTTTTTACCATGCTACAACAGGCAATTGGCCTCAATCAATTATGGAAATTAACGAAGCAATACCTTTGACGCATACAGAAAAAACGGAGTGGTCTATTTTTCTTTATAATTTAAAATTTATTAATTATGCTGCTAAAAATGATCCACAGCAAGCCCGTATATGGGCATTAAAAGCCCTGCATCATCCAGATTTTGAAAGCAGTCCCGTTTTGGCAAAGTGGCCGACTTATATGCAACTGGGTTTGTCATACGAATGGGAAAATCGGTTGGATTCAGCGCAGTTTTATGCGGATATTTTAAAAGAATACGTCAAAAAGTATCATCACCCAGATCTGGAAGGTAATACTTACACTTTATTGGGCAACATAGCACGTAAGCGGAAAAACTATGATGAAGCTTTGTATTATTACCGACAAGGCGATCAAAGCGCAATTGGCTTGGCTTGGACTTATGATGAAATGAACAAAGTGGATTCCGCTATTTATTATGCTCATTTGGTCTTAAATAATGCCCAACACAAGTATGACCCGCGTATTATAATTGAAAGCACACAGCTTCTGGCTCGCCTATATGCCAAAACGAATCCTACACTCAGCAATCAATATTTAAACCTTTACATCATTACAAAAGATACGCTGTTTAATACAAGTAAGCTCAAACAAATGGAAGAGTTACGGCTTAATGAACAGCAACTTCGTTTCGACCAAATTGGGCGTGAAAAAGGTTTGAGAAGTAAGACTATACAATATTCCCTCATGGGTTTGGCTGCTCTTTTCTTAATATCCGCTTTGTTTTTTTATAGAAATAATCAAATTAAAAAGGCTGCAAATAAGCGATTGGAAGAAACCAATACAGCTCTTAAAACGACCCAGACGCAGTTGGAATATAAGAATAGAGATTTGGAAATTGAAGCAGCTTTGGAAAGAGTACGCAGTAAAACGATGTCAATGAAACATAGCAATGAACTTAAAGATGCTGCCAATGTACTTTCTCAGGAAGTTCGCGCATTAGGCATTCCCATTTGGAGTTGTGGCTACAATATATTTGAAGAAGATGAAAAAGCGTGTATTGGTTGGATGAGTACTGAAGGGGCGATTCAACCATCATTTAGAATACCTTTGGAAGTGAGTCCAGCTTTTATTAGATTCTACGAGTCAAGACAAAAGGGTGAAACTTTTTATGAAGAAAAAATAGGCGGCAAAGATTTAGAAACACATTACAAATATATGTTCACACTGCCCGAATTTGCTGCCAGTAGGAAAACATTCATAGAAGCGGGGCATCTACCTTCATTTCAAGTCAATACAGTTGTGAATTTTACGCAAGGGAATTTAATTTTTATTTCCGCTCAACCTGTACCAGAAGCGCATGATATATTCAAACGTTTTACTGCTGTTTTTGAACAAACTTATACGCGTTTTACGGATTTGCAAAAAGCAGAAGCGCAGGCAGAACAAGCAAAACTCGACCTTATACAGATACAAACCGAAAAGAAAAGAGCCGAAGATGCTTTGTCGGAACTTCGCATTACTCAAAATCAATTGATACAAAAAGAAAAATTGGCTAGTTTAGGCGAACTCACCGCAGGCATCGCCCACGAAATACAGAACCCTTTGAATTTTGTCAATAACTTCTCGGAATTATCAGTTGATTTAGCAAATGAATTAGATGATGAAATTAAAAAACCTGAACTTGATAGAGATTTAATAGCTGACTTAACCAAAGATATAAAAAGCAATCAAGAGAAAATCAATCACCACGGCAAGCGGGCAAGCAGTATAGTAAAAGGGATGCTTGAACACTCTCGTGCGAGTACGGGCGTAAAGGAATTGACCGATATTAATAAATTGGCGGATGAATATTTGCGGCTTTCTTATCATGGTTTACGAGCAAAAGATAGCAATTTTAATAGCGATTTCAAAACTGATTTTGATGAAAATTTGCCTAAAATAGAAGTCATTCCGCAAGATATTGGGCGTGTTTTATTGAATTTGATTAATAATGCGTTTTATGCTGTAAAAGCCCCCCAACCCCCAAAGGGGGAGAACTACGTGCCGACCGTTATCGTGAGTACCCAATACTTGGCTCCCCCTTTGGGGGCGAGGGGGGCTTCAATAATTATAAAAGTCAAAGACAATGGTAAAGGTATGCCTGAAAGCGTAAGAGCCAAAGTCTTTCAACCATTCTTTACAACAAAACCGACGGGGCAAGGGACGGGTCTTGGACTTTCTCTCGCGTATGATATTGTGACGAAAGGGCACGGTGGGACTTTAGAAGTGGAATCAAAAGAAGGAGAATTTTCAGAATTTACTATTACATTACCTTTTACTATCTCTTTTTCGTGAAAGTTATCATCAAAAAGATTGATAATTGCCGTTATGTTAATTTATTGTTATAAACAAATTGTATCACCCTAAAAAAGGTTGCGTATAAAAATGTATATTACCCTGAAACAATTGGAATAACACGTTATTTTTTCAAAGAAGATTCTCGTATTATCAATTCCGATTGTAGTATAATGGTAGAAGTCGGTAACGGATTTGATGAGCCATTCAGTTGATGGATAATGTTTTGAGCGGCAATTTTACCCATTTCTTTACCCGGGTAATGTATCGTTGTCAGGTTAGGCTCGATGACAGAAGCAATAGGATCATTGTTAAAACCGACAACAGCTATATCGGCAGGCACTTGGATGCCCTTTTTTTTAAGCAAGCTGATAGTACTGACAGCGCAAGTGTCGTTGGCACAAAATAGAGCATCCGGTCGGTCTTTCATTTTGAGTATTTGGTTGACGACTTCCCCTCCCGAATCCATACTCAAGGCTGTTTCAATTAAAAGACGGGAATCAAACTCAATGTCGTTTTCGTGCAAGGCTTGTTGGTAACCATTCAATCGCTCGGCATATACATTGCGTTTGAGATTACCCGTAGCGTGTACGATGCGGGTGCAGCCTTGTTCTATTAGGTGTTTTGTCGCTTCATACCCTGCTTTTGCGTTGTCAATCACGATATTGGTACAAGGGAGGGCATTCGTAACACGGTCAAAAAAGATGATAGGGATGCCTTTATCAATAAAAACTTGAAAATGATTGAACCCCTCAGTATCATACGAAATAGACACTAAAAGAGCATCCACTCGGCTATTAAACAGGGTTGTAGCATTCACAATCTCCTTTTTCTCAGATTCGAGCGATTGGCTGATAAGTAAATTGAATCCCGCATCGTTGGCCACCTCTTCCATCCCGGCTAACACGGTTGACATAAAATAAGAGTTCAAACGCGGCACAATCACACCTATCGTATGGGTTTTTTGTTTGCGCAGATTGCGGGCAAATTTATTAGAACGATACCCCATTTCTTTCGCCTTATCACCAATGATGTTTTTAGTCGAGGCATTAATAGCCGGATGGTCGTTCAATGCTCGGCTGACCGTGGCGGCTGAAAGGTTTAATGCACTGGCAATGTCATAAATAGTGATTTCTTTTCCCATCAATTCTAAAATCGATTTTCCGCAAATCGAGATGACAGAACATCCTTTGGATGTGATATCATGTCGTTTGTCTTATTTTTCATCTGTTCCTGACTACAAGTTGGCAGACAGGTTAGCAAAGGTAGTGTTAAAACATCAAAATTTAAATTATAATTTTGTATATAAAATGAAACTTAAAATTAAATTTTATGCAATCGGTTACAATTTGTGAAATAATTTTTACATTTGCATAGAATTTTATAATTGTCTTTTTGACACTTATTTTTAGAATCTACTTACCGAAAAGGCTTGTAGGTTTGATAATAATATATCTTATAAAAAATGAAGAGACGACACGCCATCAAAAGTTTAGCTACCTCATTGGGGGCATTATTAACTTTACCCGCTTGGGCAAATAGTTGGACACCACATTCGGTCGCCCTTTCATCTCCATTTTTAAATACCGTGCAAGAAGATTTGCTGATAGATATTGTTAGCACTATCATTCCTGAAGGTGAGAAACCTGGTGCAAAGTCGTTGGATGTCCCAAACTTTATTCAAAAAATGGTGGTGGACTGTTTTGAAAAAAAAGGACAAGAAGATTTTAAAATAGGTTTAGATACTATTGAAAAAACGGCACAACAGGTTTATAATCAATCCTTCATAAGGCTTACCACTCCCCAAAAGGAGGAAATATTGAAGAATGAAATCTCGGCTAACTCTGGACTGAGGGGGGGCTCCACTGCCGAAGATATATTACAAAAAGAGTTTTTGAAGACAATAAAAAACTTAACAATTCAAGGATATACAACTTCCGAGTACGTCATGGTCAATTATTATAAATACGAAATGGCTCCGGGGCATTTTTATGGGTGTGTGTCTGTTTAAATAAATCCGTGCCACCGCTCAAAGCGGTGGCACGGTTAGAAAACTCAAGAATGGCAAATTTAAATATAGACAGTCGAAAAAAGAACACTTACGATGCCATTGTCATAGGCTCTGGTATTAGTGGTGGTTGGGCTGCGAAGGAACTGTGTGACCGAAAGCTCAAAACATTGGTTTTAGAGCGCGGCAGAGATGTCAAACACGTCACCGATTATCCAACTGCGGCTAAAAACCCTTGGGAATTTGAGCATTTGGGGCAAGTGCCTCTGGCTGTTAAGGAAAGTTATGGGGATATTCGCTCATTCATGCGGGAAGAAACCCTGCATTGGGCAATCAAACCCGATGAACAACCTTTTATTCAAGAGCACCCTTTTACGTGGACGCGTGGTTATCACGTCGGCGGAAAATCGCTTATGTGGGCAAGGCAGACGCAAAGGTGGAGCGATTTCGATTTTGAAGGACCCGTAAGAGATAATTTTGCCATTGATTGGCCCATTCGGTACAAAGATTTGGCACCGTGGTACAGCCATGTTGAACGTTTTGCTGGCGTTGCAGGCAATAAAGATGGGTTGCCACACTTGCCTGATGGTGAGTTTTTACCACCGTTTGAATTGAGTTGTGTTGAAAACCATTTAAAAGAAACCTTGTCGAAAAACTATACCGATAGACAATTGATTCAAGCCAGAGCGGCGCATATCACTCAACCGCAAAAAATCCACCAAGAACAAGGTCGAGCGGGTTGTTTTAACCGCAATCTTTGTGTGCGGGGATGTCCACACGGGGGCTATTTCAGCGCCAATGCCTCTACCCTACCCTGGGCGGCTAAAACGGGTAAAATGACTTTGCGCCCGCATTCTATCGTTCATTCCATCATTTTTGATGATAAAAAAGGCAAAGCCACGGGTGTCCGCATAATTGACGCCAACACCAAAGAAATGATTGAATACTACGCTAAAATCATATTTGTCAATGCCGGAGCCTTAAATTCCAACGTTATTTTGCTCAATTCTACGTCCAATCGCTTCCCCAATGGCTTGGGAAATGACAACGGTTTAATGGGAAAATATCTCTCGTGGCACAATTACCGAGGCAAAGCCAATGCAGAATATGATGGTTTTCAAGATAAAAGGACGGACGGTAAAAACCCAAGTAATGGTTATATCCCCCGTTTTAGAAATATTTTAAAACAGGAAACGGATTTTTTAAGGGGTTATGCGATCGGTATCGGTGGCGGTCGCCCGTTGACTTTTGATAGAGACGGGATGGGTGAAAGTTTGAAATCGGCTATCCTCAACCCTCATTACGGCAAATGGTATATTTCCGCTTGGATGATGGGTGAATGTGTCCCGATAGAAGAAAACCATATCCGATTATCGAAAGATAAAACCGATAAATATGGCATTCCACAAGCTATTTTATCCGCTAAGTGGACTGAAAATGATGATAAAATGGTCAATGATTTTAATCAGCAAATTACTGAAATGTTCACTTTAGCCGGTTTTCAAAACGTCAGAGCGGTAGATAGCAAGTCTAATCCCGGTTCTGATATTCATGAAATGGGTGGCGTTCGCATGGGTAAAGACCCTAAAACGTCTCTTTTAAATGATTGGAATCAATTGCATAATTGTAAAAATGTCTTCGTCACCGATGGTGCTTGCATGACTTCAACCGGAACGCAAAATCCATCTTTAACCTATATGGCAATCACCGCGAGGGCGGCGAATTATGCGGTAGATGCTTTGAAAAAACGAAATGTATAATTCTTTGCCTTTGTTCGAGCGAAGACAGCCCCCCCTCAGTATCTTTAACTTAGAAAATAAAAAAATGAAAAAAACAACACTCTCTTTCCTCTTTTTATCCATTACGCTGAGCCTTTTTGCTCAAAATCAAAAACCATTTTTCACTGCGCCGTGGGGTGTGCAGACGTACACTTTCAGGAATATGTTTCCAAGGGGCATTTTAACCACATTGGACACCATTAAAATGTTGGGCTTCACCGAAATCGAAGGTGGAAACCCTCGGGGCATGTCGCCCGAAGATTTCAAAAAAGCGTGTGATGCGCGCGGCATTTCAATTCCCTCTACGGGTGGTGATTACAATGAATTAGCAAAAAATCCGACGGAGGTCATCATTAAAGCGAAAATATTCGGAGCAAAATACGTGATGTGCGCTTGGATACCGCACACAAAAGGCAATTTCAATCTTGACAATGCTAAAAAAGCGGTGGAAGATTTTAACAGAATTGGTAAAGCCATGAAAGAAAATGGCTTGACTTTCTGCTACCACGCGCACGGTTTTGAATTTCAAAAATACGGTGACGGCACGTTATTAGATTATATCATCCAAAACACGAATCCAGAATACGTGTCTTTTGAAATGGATGTTTTATGGATAACCCACGGTGGCGGAAATCCCGTTGAGCTATTAAAAAAATACGGCAATCGTTGGAAATTAATGCATGTCAAAGACCTTAAAAAAGGGGTTGTTGGTGATTTGACAGGCGGCACACCCGCTGAAAACGATGTGCCTGTGGGCTATGGTCAAGCTGACTGGGCGAATATCATAAAAATTGGCAATGAAATCGGCATCAAGCACTTTTTCATTGAAGATGAAAGTAATAAGGAACTGTTGAATATTCCTTTGAGTA
Source organism: Saprospiraceae bacterium (assembly GCA_031424115.1). Classification (GTDB taxonomy): domain Bacteria; phylum Bacteroidota; class Bacteroidia; order Chitinophagales; family Saprospiraceae; genus JAAFJT01. The sequence continues at coordinate 8,164 of JANPGW010000383.1, forward strand.
TGGCTTATTTGAAAAATTTGAAAGAGCCAACTAAGAGTACTTCAAAACTCGTTCAAAAGGACTATAAATCAGGTGAACCATTGGTTTCGCACATATACACCGCCGACCCTTCTGCCCACGTTTTTAACGGTAGAATATACATTTACCCGTCGCATGATATTGAAGCGGGTACTAAAGAAGACGACGAAGGCGGGCATTTTGATATGAAAGATTACCATATTTTATCCATGGATAAAGTCGGTGGTAAGGTAACTGACCATGGCGTGGCATTGGATATTAAAGACGTGCCTTGGGCGGGTCGCCAAATGTGGGCACCCGATGCAGTTTGGAAAAATGGCACTTTTTATCTTTATTTTCCCGTAAAAGACAAAGAAGATATTTTCAGAATCGGGGTAGCGACCAGTAAAAAACCCGAAGGTCCTTTCAAAGCAGAACCTACTCCGATTAAAGGCAGTTACAGCATTGACCCCTCAGTATTTAAGGATAAAGATGGTCAAGTGTATATGTATTTTGGCGGTATTTGGGGCGGTCAGTTGCAACGTTGGAAAGACAACCAATACCAAGGCAAAACGGAAAATCCTAAAAAAGGAGAAGTGGCTCGCTTACCAAGAGTTGTAAAAATGTCAGCCGATTTGAAAAGCTTCGCCGAAGAAGTGAGAGAAGTGAAAATTTTGGATGAAAAAGGCAATCTTTTCATGGAAGACAATAATGACAAACGCTTTTTTGAAGCATCGTGGGTGCATAAATACAAGGGAAAATACTATTTCTCTTACTCTACTGGCGATACCCATAATATCTGCTATGCTATTGGCGACAGCCCTTATGGCCCCTTTACATATAAAGGTGTGTTGTTAAAACCCGTACAAGGTTGGACGAATCACCATTCTATTGTTCAGCACCAAAGCAAATGGTATTTATTTTACCACGATGTACAATTGTCAGGTAAAACGCACCTCCGTAATGTGAGAGTAACGGAACTGAAATACAATGCTGATGGGACTATTCAGACGATTGATGTTTCTAAAAAATAGTGCTACCAAGCACACTAAAAATCCTCTATATTTTAAATCAAAATACAATGAAAAAACGGGTGCTCTCTCTGCTTTTATTAAGCTTTTTTCTATCTCAAACACTACCCGCACAAATCGCCGTAACTGGCTATAACCACATCGGATTATGTGTCAAAGATCTTAAAGAAAGCACCCGTTTTTACCGCCATGTGATGGGTTGGGAGCCTTTGGAAGTACCCACGGATAAAAAAGCCATTCGCTCTTGGTTCAAAATTGCGAATGGTCAAGAGCTGCATTTATTGGCAGGGCGCACCTTTCCTGTTGTGAATCAAGATCCAAATATGGGGCATTTTGCCGTCACGATTGCCGATGCAGACCCCGTTGAGGCATATTTAAAAAAACTGAAAATGCCTTATTTGCGCCAACAGCGTTTTGATGGTGCATGGCAAATTTTTATTTCAGACCCCGACGGTTATTTTATCGAACTCAATGAGCCTAAAGTACCTTGGCAAAACCTTTTTAATGGTACTGATTTAAAGGGTTGGGATACCTATTTGGGTGATCAATTTACGGGTAAAGGCGGAGATAAAACGGGCATGAAACCCATAGGTTTGAATATTGACCCGAAGCAGACTTTTTCAGTTGTGACAGAAGATGGTGAAAAGGCTTTACGCATTTCGGGGGAGCATTTTGGCGGCATTTCTACTGAGGGGGTATTTGAAAATTACCATTTACAACTGCAATTCAAATGGGGGAAATTGAAATGGCATCCTAAAAAAAATGCCCGAATGGATAGCGGTTTGCTCTATCATGCTAATGGTGAGCACGGCGTTGATTGGGGTTTTTGGATGCAATCCCAAGAATTTCAAATTCAAGAAAAGGATTGTGGCGATTATTGGGGGGTAGCAGGAGCGATTATGGACGTTCCCACTCAAAAAGTCAATGATAGTACCTATATTTATGACCCCCTCAGTATAAAACGCACTTTTATGGATAAAACGCCTGTGGGTCGTCACGCCATTAAAAACCCAGACGCTGAAAAACCGACTGGCGAGTGGAACACCCTTGATTTATATTGCTTTGGCGACACTGCCGAGCATGTGGTGAATGGCAAAGTGGTCATGGTTTTATACAACTCAAAACACCCTGTTAATGGCAAAATGAAATCTTTGACAAAGGGGAAAATTCAATTACAATCGGAAGGTGCCGAGATATTTTATCGGCGCATGCGGATAGTGCCTATCACGGGTATGCCCGAAAATATTGGGAAAAAGTGATTTTAAATGAAATAAAAAACAGCCATGAAAAAATTGACGCAATTAGTAACACTTATCATATTGACCTTTAAAATCCACTTCAGTTATGGACAAGCCATTACTATTGGTGACAATAATGGTAAACTAACTTTTGAAGAATACGAACCTAAATCCACTTTGGTCGTACCCGAACACCCGCTTAAACGGGCAAAATTTCCCTTTATTGATGTCCATAATCACCAATTTGAAATGAGTAAACCCGAAAAACTGAAAGAGTTGACGGGTCAAATGGACGCACTCAATATGAAAATATTGGTTAACCTAAGCGGACGGGGTTTTGGTGGCGACGAGGCAACAAGTGATGCTACCTTGTTTGGACAAATAGATAATATTAAAAAAAATGCCGCTGATAGATTTATCGTTTTTACGAATGTTGATTTTAGTAAAATAGGTGAAACTGACTTTGCCGAAAAAGCCGTTAAAAAATTGGCAGATGATGTCAAAAATCATGGCGCAAAAGGCTTGAAAGTGTATAAAAACTTGGGTTTGAATGTCAAAGAAAACGGTAAATTGATTGCCGTAGATGACCCTCGCATTGACCCCATTTGGGCAAAATGTGGTGAATTAGGCATCCCAGTCATCATTCACACCGCCGACCCCGCGCCTTTTTGGAAACCAATGGATGGTTTTAACGAGCGTTGGCTCGAACTTAAAACCCACGCGGGTAGAAAACGAGACGTCGAAAAAGGCGATTTTTCATTTGAGCAACTCATTGAGCAACAACATAATATTATCAGAAAACACCCTAAAACCACCTTTATCAGCGCACACATGGGCTGGTATCCGAATGATTTGACGAAATTGGATAGCCTTTTAACCGTTTTTCCGAATATGTATGTCGAAATTGGGGCAGTTATCGCTGAATTGGGTCGGCAGCCACGGGCAGCGAAGAAGTTTTTTGAAAAACGCCAAGACCGCATTCTTTTTGGAAAAGACTCTTACGTGCCTGATGAGTACGCCACGTATTTCAGAGTTCTTGAAACCGAAGACGAATATTTTCCTTACCACAAAAAATACCATGCATTTTGGAGGATGTACGGTTTAGGTTTGTCGGATGAAATTTTGAAAAAAGTGTATTATAAAAATGCGTTAAAGATTATTCCAAATATAGATAAATCGCTCTTTCCAGAATAAACCTGTTTTTATTATTAAAATCCATGCCACCACTTCAAGAGGCGGCATGGTCAAATTTTAAATTCAGCCTTAAAACCGCTTCAATAAAAAGCATACCCCTCAGTATTTGAATCAAAAAGTCACTTTTAAATGAAAAATCTACTTTTTATATGCTTTTTATTCAGCGCAACCTCCGTTTTTACCCAAAACTTATCTGAGGTTCAGCCCCAAATTATTCATTGGGACAGTCTTGTTGCTAAAACTGAAAATGGACGTACCCGCCGACTTCTCATAGAAGGCACAACGACGCATTTGAAATATTTCAGAGTGCACGCTACCACACTCGATGTAGGTGCTATCCCCAATCCGCCTCATCCCAATAAAGATGCTGATGAATTACACATCATAAAAGAAGGCAAAGTAGAATACACCATAGGCAATAAAACCAAAGTGGTAGAAGCGGGTGGTGTGGCAGTCATTTTATCCGATGAAGTTCATGGTCTGAAAAATGTCGGTAATACGCCTGCAACCTATTATGTTTTTCGTTTTCAAGGTAAAATGCCAACTGATATTGAGAGAGGCAAATTAGCGGGCGGGTCTATTCTGATGAATGCCGCTGACAGTCTTTTTAAAACACATGACAAAGGTGGGCGCAGAAATTTTTACAATCGAGCGACAACACAATGTTCCATTTTTGAAATGCACACAACCGCTCTCAATGCAGGTTTGGAAAGCCATCAACCGCATACTCATATAACCGAAGAAGCCCTTTTAATCACCAAAGGAACGGCAACAATGGTCATTGATTGCAAAATTTATCAAGCCAAAGCGGGTGATTTAATCATTTTGACATCGAATATACCTCATGCACTCATCAATACAACGGGTGCACAGTGTGAGTATTTTGCTTTTACGTGGAAATGATACCCCCTCAGTATAAATCAATCTTAGGAAGCCTCAAAGGCTTCCTAAGATTTCCAAGCACTTAGAAATAAAAAATTAACATTCATCCATAACTCTATACAGTATGAAAAACCTACACCTTTTGATTGCATTTTTAGTCCTTTCTATCAATCTTTCGGCCCAACCCAATATGAATGACGCCGTTATCAAAACGGTTAAAATTAACGACCATATTCACATGTTGCAATGGTCGGGAGCGGGCAATATGATGTTGCTTTCGGGTAAAGATGGCAATATTTTGATTGATGATCAATTTGCACTTTTAACCGAAAAAATCAATAAATCTATTCAAGATGTGAGCAAAGGACCCGTTAAGTTCCTTTTTAATACCCATTTTCATGGCGATCATACGGGCGGCAATGAAAACTTCGGCAACATGGGCGCAACCATTTTAGCCCATGAAAACGTGCGGGCTCGATTAATGGGCGATGGTTCAAAAGTGAAATTTTTTCAAAATCCAAAACCTTCTCCCGAAATTGCTTTGCCCGTAATGACATTCAAAGAAGGCATGAATGTGCATTTAAACGGCGAAGATATACTAATTTTTCACGTGGATAATGCCCATACGGATGGCGATGCGGTGTATTATTTGCCAAAAAGTAATGTATTGCACACGGGCGATTGTTTTATGAAAGACCGTTTTCCGTTCATTGATAGGAATTCGGGCGGCTCAGTGCAAGGTTGGTTAGCCGCTGTTTCGAGGGTTTTAGCGGTTATTGATGATAAAACCATCATTATACCAGGTCATGGTGATTTGGCAACTAAAAAGGATTATCAAAATATCCGCGAAGCCGTAGCCACTATTTTTGATGCCGTTAAAAAAGAGTTTGACGCAGGTAAAACCATTGAGCAAATTACTGCCTTAAAATTGGCTCAACAATATGATAATACGTTCGGAAGTGGTTTTATCAAAGGTGATGCATTGGTGAAAACCATCGTTGAGGAATTAGACGATATGGGTTGGGTCGAATTAATCAACGGAAAGGATTTTTCAAATTGGAAAGCCAGTGAAAACAAAGAAACGTGGTCGGTTACTGAGGGGGTATATCAAGCCTTTGGCAAACGCTCGCATTTGTACTATCAAGGTGCGGAGTTAAAAGATGGCTTTAAAAATTTTGAAATTGATGTGTGGGTAAAAACCTTCAAATTAGCCAATTCGGGCATCAATTTTCACACAAAATACCAAGAAATTGGTTGGCCAAGTGGTTTTGAAATTCAAGTGAATAATACGCATATTGGAGAAGGTGATTATATTGAATATAAAAAAGAAGCGAGTTTGTACGGCGTTCGTAACATGTATAAAGCCTTTTCAAAAGACAGCGTTTGGGTCAATATTCGAGCTAAAGTTGAAAGTAACCGTGTACAAATATGGCTCAATGGCATGAAAACCGTGGATTATGTCCAATCTGAAACGACACAATCGGGTGTTCGCCCCTTGGGTTCGGGTACATTTTCACTTCAAGGGCACGACGTTTTAAGTAAAATGCAATATAAAAGTTTTAGAGTGCGCCGCTTGCCTGATGATGCAAAAAGCAATATGACTGCGCCCACTTTTGGCGCATGGCATGATAGCTTGCGGGTATGGTCGGGTCGCCAATTTGCCTTCGTTGACGTGAATCCACATTCCGAAATATCACCCGAAGTGCTTGCCAAATATGTGTATGAAACAGGCGTCAATATGGCTTTTGTAAAAAGCCCAAGCGACGCTGCGACGCTCAGTGCTGCCCAAGGCTTCCCGCTTTTTAAAGGTATAAAAGTGAATGTTAAAAATCTAAAAGATATACCTGCGACTAATATTGCCGATTACATTTTAGGTGAAAGCAATGATGTCAAAACGGCTCAAACACTATTGTCGTCGGGCAAAATCAACGTGTGGGCGCATAAAGGCAAGGCATTAAATACCAAAGATGCCGCCGCACTTTTGGATATAGCGAAGCAAAACAACGTGGCTATTGAGATTGACAATGAAATGAAGACCCCCTCAGTAGAAGTGCTCAAATTGGCAAAATCGAAAGGTTTGAAATTCACTTTTTCAGGTTTAGCGCCCGTTGCTCAATTTGAAAAATCAACTTATGTGTTCGATGC
>JANPGW010000384.1:0-19907 GCA_031424115.1 Saprospiraceae bacterium
TCCATGCCCGATATTGATACGGATTTTGATGATGAAGGTCGTCAAAAAGTGATTGACTACGTGGTTCAAAAATATGGCAAACAGCAAGTAGCACAAATCGTCACTTATGGCACGATGGCGGCCAAAATGAGTATCAAGGATGTGGCTCGGGTGCTCGATTTGCCGTTGCCGGAAGCCAATGCTTTGGCGAAATTGGTGTCAGACAAACCGGGCATTAAGCTCAACCGCATACTGAAAGCACCGCTTACCGGTGAAGGTTCTTTATCGGACAAAGAAGGCTTACCATCAGAAGATATTGAAAATGCGAAACAGTTGCGGGAAATCCTGAACGGCAACGACATGCGCGCCGCTGTTCTCAAAGAAGCGCTCATTTTGGAAGGTTCGGTGCGGGGGACAGGCATTCATGCTGCCGGTATCATCATTGCGCCCATGGATTTGACGGATATTATCCCCGTTGCCACCGCCAAAGATTCAGATCTTTTGGTGACACAATATGAAGGAACGGTGATTGAAGATGCGGGTGTCATCAAAATGGACTTTTTGGGTTTAAAAACCTTGACTATTATACGCGATGCCTTGATACTTATCAAAGAAAATCATGGCGTTCAAATTGATATTGATTATATTCCTTTAGACGATAAAAAAACGTACGAACTTTATCAACGCGGCGAGACCAACGCCACTTTCCAGTTTGAAAGTGCGGGCATGCAGAAGTATCTCCGAGAACTTAAACCCGATAAGTTCGATGATTTGATTGCTATGAATGCCTTGTATCGGCCTGGTCCTTTGGCGTACATTCCAAATTTTATCAACCGGAAGTGGGGTCGTGAAAAAGTTGTTTATGACTTGCCCGCCATGGAGGAATATTTGCATGAAACGTACGGAATTTGCGTCTACCAAGAGCAAATCATGCTTTTATCGCAAAAATTAGCCAATTTCTCCAAAGGAGATGCCGATGTTTTGCGGAAAGCGATGGGTAAAAAGCAGATTGCGGTCTTGAATAAGATGAAAGCGCAATTTATGGAAGGGTGCGACAAAAATCAACACCCCCTCAGTACCTGCGAAAAAGTATGGGTGGATTGGGAGGCTTTTGCGTCTTATGCTTTCAATAAATCGCACTCGACCTGCTATGCCTTTGTGGCGTACCAGACAGCTTACCTCAAAGCCCACTACCCGAGTGAGTACATGGCTGCGGTTTTATCCAATAACTTATCGAATATTGACAAAATTACATTTTTCATGCAAGAATGTAATTCAATGGGTATAAATGTCAAAGGTCCTGATGTGAATGAAAGCAATGTGCGGTTTTGGGTGAATAAAAAAGGCGATGTCCGATTTGCTTTGTCTGCCATAAAGGGCGTCGGCGAGGCGGCTGTTCAATCACTTATTAACGAACGAGAAGCCAACGGAGAGTTTAAAGATATTTTTGACTTCGTCAAAAGGGTTAATCTACGAACAGTGAGTAAAAAAGTGATGGAATGTTTGGCTCAAGCGGGCGCACTCGATTGTTTTGGCTACTCCAGAGCAACCTATTTTGCCCCTTCCGATAAATATGATTCTTTTTTAGAACACCTAATAAAATATGGTTCGGGCTACCAAAATCAAAAAACTTCTGCCAGCACCTCCCTTTTCGGAGAAGCCATGAGTGATTCAATGATGGACAACCCTTCGGTGCCTAAAATTGAGGAATGGTCATTGATTCAAAAATTGAATTATGAAAAAGAAATGGTGGGTATTTACCTGAGTGGGCATCCATTGGACGATTATAAAATGGAAATGTCTTTTGCTAATATGACGCTCGACCGTTTGCCTGATGTCCGCAATCAGAAAGTCAAAATTGCCGCTTTTGTCGTTTCAGCCACTCAACGAGTCGCTCAAAATGGCAATCCTTGGGGATTTTTTATGATTGAAGATTATACCGGCACATATGAATTCCGTCTTTTCAAAGAAAATTATGCCCGTTTTGCCCCTCTATTGCAGCCCGGAACGTCTGTCTTTATTGAGGGTGAAATGAAACAGCGCTATAACAACGATGAATACGAATTCAGCCTCCGCGATGTCCGGTTTTTAGGTGGCTTGAGTGAAGACTTAACCGAAAGCATTACCCTTCAAGTGCCGATTGAACAGGTGACTGAAGGGATGATTTCTAATCTTGAAAACTTGTGTAAAAAGTATAAAGGCAAGCATAAACTCAAAGTGAATTTGATTGATAAAGTCAATCGCCAAACCTTGAATCTTTTTTCAAGTGACAAAAAAGTGAATGTGGATTCTGAATTTATTGCTGCTGTGGAGAAGGAGGGGTTGGAGTATAAGTTGAATTGATAATTTTATAGTGTAACCTTACGGTAAATTTAATTTATAAAATAAATTCGATGAAATAAAAACCAAACTATTAATTAATCTCATATTGAGTCCTTTCATTTTCAATTCTTTGTGTATGACTTAGACAAAGAAATTAAAAACAGGTAATCACATATTATCAGCCTCATGCTGCATGGATTTCTAAATGCTTTTAAAATACCCAATAGCTTAGGCTAATTATAACCCATTTCTCCAAAACCCTACTTATTAGGTATCGGGTAACAAGAATTCACCCGTTTTTTTTAACTTTACCAACCAACTGTCGATTCTCACCCTATTATAAAAAATAAATAAAAATATGAAATCAAAAATTGCACTCATTTGGATGGTCGCCCTTGCCACGGCTTGTACTGATAATAAAAAACAAAATATTTTGCCCATCATCGGCACGTGGGAGCTGATTTCGGCAACGAGTACGGAGAAGGATTCCACCGTTTCTACGTTTAATCCGAAAACCAAAATGATTAAAATTATCAATTCTACGCATTTTGCTTTCTTTAGCCATGATTTAAATATGGGGAAAGATACGGCTACGGCGGCGTTCACGGCGGGTGCCGGTAGTTATACCTTGAAAGAGAGTGTTTACACGGAGCATTTAGACTATTTTATTGATAGGGCTTGGGAAAATAATACCTTCGAATTTGTAGTTAACATTATGAATGATACTTTAATTCAAAAAGGCATTGAAAAGGTTGAGAAACTCGGTATTGACCATGTGATTATTGAAAAATACAAGAGAGTCAAAAACTAAGCTTTATGCCAATGTATGGGTTACTCAACGGCAATTTGAGAGAAAAAGAAATAATAAATCAGGCAGACAAGCTATTATGAGTAGAATCTTGATGACGAGTCTTTTTATATTCAGTGGGATAATATTAAAAGCACAGTTACTACCTTTCAATCCCGCTTTGAAGCCCTTTTATCATGGCGTAGCTTCAGGTGACCCACTGGAAGACCGTGTCATTATTTGGACGCGTGTCACGCCGGATAGAGATACCTCCATTACCGGCACTTACATTGTAGCAACAGATGCAGTGTTGAATAATATAGTAAAAACAGGCACATTTTCAACGGATTCAAGTAGGGATTATACAGTTAAGGTGGATGTAACCGGCTTGCAGAGTAATATGACTTATTATTATGCTTTTTTAGCTTTGGACAAACGCTCTTCTATTGGCAGAACCAGAACCACCCCCTCAGTATCAAGCGATAATTTGACCGCTGTTTTGAAATTTGCTGTCATGTCTTGTGCCAATTATGAAGCCGGTTATTTCAACGCCTATGGCCGCGTGGCAGATCGCAATGATTTGAATGCCGTTATTCATCTGGGTGATTATTACTATGAGTATTCCAAAGGTAGTCATAGAAATTCTAAACTAAAAGATCCTAATCGCAACTATATTCCAACCCATGAAACTGTTACCAAAGCCGATTATCGCCTCCGCCATTCCCTCTATCGTTTGGATAAAGACTTGCAAAGGTTGCATCAGCAGCATCCTATTATCGCTATTTGGGATGACCATGAAATAGCCAATAACGCTTATGAAACAGGTTCAAAAAGGGAGCCCAACAATGAAAGTGATTGGAACGTGCGCAAAAAAGGGGCAAAAGACGCTTACTTTGAATGGATGCCGGTTCGGGAAAAGACGGAAAATCCCGATTTTTACCGCGCGTTTTCTTACGGAAAGCTAATGGATTTATTTATGTTGGATACAAGATTGGAAGGACGCCAAAGGCAACCGGCTAATTTTGACTCACCCGACGATTCTCTGAATCAGCGCCGAATCATCAGTGCTGCGCAATACAATTGGCTGACAAATAGTTTGAAAAATTCGAAAGCTCGATGGAAAGTCGTAGGCAGTCAAGTCATTTTTAGTAATATAAATTTAGGCTTTGCGGCTCTTTTTCCACGGTCACGAGCCAATATTCGCATTTTTCAGAACGTATTTTTAGACACATGGCAAGGGTATTTGCTTCAACGCAACAGCATTTTAGATTCTATTCAAAAGAATAAAGTGAATAACGTCGTCGTCATTTCAGGCGATTCTCATAACTCATGGTCGTTTGATTTAAATAAAATGCCCGTTTTATATCCTTTCGCAAATCTTAAGCCGGCATATTTACCCCAACTAAATCCTTATAACCCTGCAACAGGCAATGGCTATAATCCCGAAACCGGTGAAGGGTCACAAGGTGTTGAATTTAGTGCGCCGTCCATTTCATCCAAAAGTTTTACCGAGATTTTAACACCGTCGATGGTTGCGCATTGGGAAGCCAAAAGCAATGCAGTACACCCTCACATTAAAGGCAATCCCAATTACAATCCGCACATGAAGTTTGTCAATTTGAATGATCATGGTTATTTTATCTTAGATGTACGAGCTGACTCTATTCAGTCAGATTACTATTATGTGCCCACCATAACAGCGGTGACGGATGTTGAAAAATGGGGCAAAGGGCTCTCATCGCGTAACAACTCCAATAAAATAACCACTGCTGCTACCCGCCAACCCGCGCTCGCTAAAGACATACAAGATATACCTGCTCCCTCAGCCCGCGTTGTTTCGGCTATTAACGTTATTGATACCTCTATCGTTTTGGCACTGTATCCCCATCCCATAACCGGTACTATGGACATTCAATATGATTTAATCCACAATACAGATATTCACATCTCGTTTGTTAATTTGGCAGGCAAAACGGTGAAATCCATTGCTCAGATGCTCAATCAACGCGCAGGGATATACTCCATAGCCCCGGTAGAAACGTCTGATTTGAGCCGCGGTATTTATATTTTAAGGATACAAACATCAGAGTCGGTTATTGTGCGGAAAATAGAGATTCAGTAAGGGAGTTTTTATGGTCAGTTTTATGGAAATTACAATAATTCTTCCTTAACTTTGAGAACAAATCAGCAAATGCTTAATCTTAATAGCGAAAATATTAACCCACAAGTAGGGCTTTCGGAAGCCGAAAGCGACAGTGTAGGCATATAATAACCGTAACGAATGTACTTATTTTTTGATACCGAAACCACAGGATTACCTGCTGACTGGAATGCTCCCGCTTCACAGATCCACAACTGGCCTCGTATGGTACAATTGGCTTGCTTGCTGTATGAGCCCACCGGCACGTTAGTGGACAGTAGAAACCTCATCATCAAACCCGAAAATTATACAATCCCTGCTGCTGCCACTGCCATACATGGTATTACGACTGAAAGAGCACTGTCGGAAGGGGTGGATTTGAAGGAAAGTTTGCTTGATTTTCAGGATTTAATCTCAAAAGCGACTTTATTGGTTGCACACAACATGGAATTTGATGAGAAGATAATGGGTGCCGAATATTATCGTAAAATGGGTAAAGACCCTCTTATCGGCAAAAAAAAAATCTGTACCATGAAGCACCCCGCAGTAATTAAATATTGCGCCATTCCGCCCATCCGATTTGGCAATTACAAATGGCCCAGTTTAGCGGAATTGCATTATAAAGTTTTCGGTTCTAGCTTCAATGATGCGCACGATGCCAGCGTTGATATCCTTGCGACGGCAGAATGTTTTTTTGCTTTGAAGCAAAACCGTATTATTTGAAAACGTTCTCTAAAACCTTTCCAACTGAATGATACGGCTGATATTGTTTCCACTTTTAGTTATCGCGATTTGGTGGATGCACCTATATTGTATTGTGAGCCGGATACGGCTTGGTTAACCATCGGTAAAACTCAAGTACTCGTTTCGCTCTATTCGAAAGCCGAGAAAAATTTTGCGCATTCGATTGCCGCTAAAATTGAAAATCTTTTAAAGAATGAGGCGGATTACCTTGGCGGTGAATTGCCTGTAAAATATTATGCTTTTTTGATTTATCACGAAACAGCGCCGAAAGGCAATTTTTTAGGGGATGGTTTGGAGCATAATAACTCGACATTGTGTATTTTCGCGGTGGACAAATTAGCGGATTTACATGAGCATATTTTTGACGTGGCTTCTCATGAGTTTTTCCTTATTGTCACGCCACTCAATATACATTCTAAAGAAATTCAAAATTATAATTACCTGAATCCTGTCCTTTCCAAACATCTTTGGCTCTATGAAGGCATGACCGAATACGCTACTATGCACATGCTCATCAAACAAAAGATGATTGGATTAGAGGATTTTGCTCAAAAAATAGAAGGTAAAATAAAAGGCATGGCGGAGTTTGACAACCAACTGTCATTCACTGAAATGAGTCAAAAAGCAATGGAACGCCAAGACCAATATTTCAATTTTTATCAAAAAGGAGCGCTTATTGGTTTATGTTTGGATATTCGACTACGCGAATTATCAAATGGCAAAATGGGCACTCAGGAACTCACTCAAGCGCTCACTAAAAAATATGGGAAAGATGCGGCTTTCAATGACGACGAATTATTTGATGTTATTACACGAATGACTTTTCCCGAGATGCGCTTTTTTTTTAAAGATTTTGTAGAAGGAGGTAAACCTTTACCACTTAAGGAAACCCTTCAAAAAGCCGGATTTAATTTTGATGAAGCTACCAAAAAGGTGACTTTGAATAAGAATCCGGATGAAAAACAGTTGATACTGAGAGGGTATTGGTTGGCACAATAGGTACTTAATTTTACATCAATTCAAAAGTAAAAACACATGAAAAAGCAATTGTTTATTTTATTTCTGCTTATTTTTTCTCAAATAAGCTTTAGTCAAACGTATGCCGAAAGATTAGGTTTTCCGAAAGGGGCAAAAGTTGTTATTATGCATGTGGACGATGTGGGTATGTCCTATGACTCCAATTTAGGGGCATTTAAAGCCACCGAAGAAGGCGTTGCTACCTCCATGAGTGTGATGATGCCATGTAGCTGGGTGCCGGGTTTTGTCCATTATCTTAAAGAACATCCAAAAACCGATGCGGGACTACATCTGACACTCACTTCCGAATGGAAGGATTATCGGTGGGGTCCCTTGACCGGTAAACCGGCAGCTGCGGGTTTGGTTGATGAAGAAGGGGCGATGTGGCACAGTGTCAGAGATGTTGTAGTACATGCTAAACCCGATGAAATTGATAAAGAAATCCGAAGCCAATTGGATAGAGCCAAAAGTATGGGCTTTGAACCGACGCACCTTGATTCGCACATGGGAACGCTGTTCGCAACGCCTGAATTTTTAGAAAAATATCTGCAACTCGGCATGGAGAAAAAAATTCCGGTTATGTTTCCGGGTGGACACAATACCATGATTTTGAAAGAAAGCGATACGGGTTTAAAAATTGAACAAACAACCGCTATCGGTAAAATGCTGTGGGAAGCGGGTTTGCCGGTGCTGGATGATTTGCACAACATAAGCTATGGCTTTAAATATCCCAAAGATAAAGTATTGACAGACAATGAGTTACAGCAAATTGCCGCACAAAATTATATTGAATCTTTCAAGCAATTGCAAGCGGGCGTTACAATGGTGATTATGCACTGTACAGCACCCACAGAAGTTTTTCAACATATTTCAGACTCCGGTATGACGCGGCGTGGCGATTTGCTGGCTATGTTGTCTCCTGAATTGAAAAAATATATTGCCGACAATGGCATCATTCTGACGACTTGGAGGGAATTGAAGGAAAGACGGGATAAATTGAAATAACAGCCAATAATATTTTCACGGTCGCGCATACGGCAACTTTTCCAACAATTGTGTAGAGTGATAAGTATCCAAGCTTTCGACACAAACCGTTCCGAGAGTGCCTAAATCCAAATAGCCCTCTTCTGAAAGGCTGTTTTCGGGAATCATTAATTCGATGATTTTACCAATCAACAAAATGGTATTATTGGCTTTTATGAGGTACTCTTCGACATATTCTAAACCTATTTTCACCAAACACTCCGCAACGTAAGGAGGCGGTAAAAGGTCAGAATACTGAGGGGTCAATCCGACTGCTTCAAATTCTGAAATACGGGCAGGATAACTGGCTGAGGTTTGATGTGCCTTTTTATAAATGCCCGCATGAACATGATTGACCGTGAAAAACCCCGTTTTTTTTATATTTTCGTAGGTGTGGCGCGATGTTTTACCGTCTGCAACAATAGGGCGAAAAAGAATACCGAGCAAGGCAGGATCAGCGCCGATATGCACTGCTGATGAAAAAAGAGCCAAATTAGGTATCCCCTCAGTATGGATAGTACCGATTAGATTGGCACTCTTGAACCCGCTCAATGAGTTGATGAGGTTCATACGCGGAAAACGCGACATATTGGCAATATCTGTCGAATAAAGTTTTTTTTCCATTTTTTTTATTGATATTTGAATTTCTTATTTTGATGACAATAAAAACCGAGTTTTTGTTCACAGAATGTCATCACATCGGGATAAAACTGAAAATGAGCACATAAGGTTTTGACATTGATAAAACAAAATTTATGACCATAGGCATTGGCGGCGCAAGCCGTTCCGGAAAGACAAGTTTAGCGATTTTAATTAAAACCATTCTGGAAAACAACGGACAAACCGCTATTGTGCTCGGTCAGGATGATTATGCTTTCCCTGAGGAGTCTGATATTCCTAAAATCAAGCAACGGGTGGATTGGGAACGTCCCGAATCAATTGATTTTGAATGGTATAAAAAAGATATTCTCTTGCAACAAAAAGAGTATCAAAATGTCATTGCGGAAGGGTTATTCAATTTTTATGATGCCAATATTAACGCGCTGTTTGACGTGAAATTTTTTACCCAAATCAGCAAAAAAACATTTTTAAAAAGAAAAAAAGCCGATACCCGCTGGGGCATCGAACCCGATTGGTACATTGAACACATCTGGAAAAGCTACCTCAAATATGGTCGGACAATATTGGATGACCCTTTTGCCAATGTAGTTGTTCTATCGGGTGAATCTGAATTTAATGCCCAATGGATTGCCGGGATTTTAGGTTTTAAGTGAATTAAGTCGTTATAGACGTTCTTCTTACTTAACGGCTCGCTCCTGCCTTCTCCAAATACTCATTCATCACATACAAAACGCCCCGAATCGGTACGCGCAACCAATCGGGTCGGGCATTCATTTCATACCCGACTTCATAAATCGCTTTTTCGAGCATGTAAGTTCTGAGCAAAATGCGCTTGCTTTTTTCATCGGGCGGCAAGAAGTTGGCTCCTTCGGCTCTATCCAGATAGGCGGTCAGATAAAATTGGCTGACGTAGTGATACCATTGCAATGCCCATTCTTCAAGGAAAAGCAAGTCTTCTTTACGGTAATTTTGATTCAATGCCAATTGCCCATAAGCCGCATAGTGGAACGACCGCATCATGCCCGCTACATCCTTAAACGGCGTTTTTTTCAAACGGCGTTCGGAAATAGAGTGGAGCGGCTCCCCTTCGAAATCTATGATAAAATAATCTTTTCCGTTGAAAAGCACTTGCCCGAGGTGATAATCCCCGTGAATCCGCGTTTTGGAAGCGTCAATTTTTTCGGCGAAAATCGTAGAAAAGCATTCATCAATCTGATCTTTTAACGCCAAAACTGTTTCTGCTTCCGCTCTGATATGTTCGGGTAACTTCGGCAAGCGTTTTTCAAGTGCCATGAATTTTTCTGCCAATAACTTCCGATGTCCCGAATAAATAGACCGTTGATAGTTTTGGGTGAAGCGCTCAGGTTTAAAATCCTCATCGTCCTTTTCGAGACTCAATGCCACGTGCATTTCTGCCGTTCTGCGTGCCAATAGCGTAACCCTTTCGTAAGTGACCGAGCCGATAAGTTTTTGGACAAGCGGCGGCACATCTTCAAAATACATCCTATCTTTCCTAACCAAGGTGGGTGGAACAGTGGTTTTATCCACTTTTTCAAATACTTTTTCGTAATAACGGGTGAGTGCTTCAAGTGTTGATGTCCAAGCCTCGCCTTGATTCGGGATTTTATTTTGCAACAGACCCAAAACCATCATTGTCTTGGTATTATTATCGTAATATTCAATGCCCCCACCATAACGAGGCGAGTTTTGGAAATTTGTTTTTTCACTTAAATAGCGCACCAACTCCAAATCAGGGTTAATATCGGTATCTAATTTTCTATAAATTTTAAAGAAAAACTGGTCATTATAAATGATGGAAGTATTGCTTTGCTCCACTTTTAAGACATCGCTTTCTATTTTTTCGTATTTGAAATTCTGTAAAACCGAACCGGATTCAAATCGAAGCACCCCCTGAGTATCTGACACTGAAAGGTCCGTTTTAATCATTTCAAAAATCTTGGTTCGGCAATTTTCTTCAAACAAAGCATCGATTAAAATACCTTCTTGGGAAGGTGTTTTAAAATAACACAAGACAGCGTTGGGCTTGGTTTTCAGATATTGGATAATAGCAGCCGCATCACTAACAAAAGCTAAGGGTAGCGAATACGTTTCCGGTAAACCATCGGTGTAGCGTACATCTATTTGCGTAAAAAAGACGGTTTCATTTCCGTTTTCACCAACTGATACTGAGGGGTATCTGTCAATATCCAAAGATACGATGCCACGACTTTTCCCTGAAAACCAACGGCAGGATTTCAGGTAGTTGGGCAACGCATTTTTCAAAAACTTGCGTTTGGAGGAGTAATGTGTCAAAAAAGACTCCCATTCCACTTCACTTTCTATTTCACTAAACTGTTCGATTTGAGGCGGCTTTTCAACATATTCACTGTCTTGTTCCAACAAAAACCAATAATAGGAATAGGGTGAAAGGGTAATGGAATAGGGATTGTGGGTAATTTCAAAAAACTTATTTTGACTAAAAATTTCAATCGGCTGATTGCCTTTATATTCTTTTAATTTCAACTCCGCTGCTTGCGAATACTTCGATAAATTGGCAACGACCAAGACACTTTCGCCTTTGTGATGCCTAACAAATGACAAGACTTTGCCATTACCACTATCTAAAAACGTTGTTTCGCCATGACTTAGAGCTTTCAACCGCTTGCGCATGGCGATGATATTTTTCATCCAAAAAAGCAACGATGCGGTATTTTTGGATTGTACTTCCACATTCACCGATTCGTAACGATAAGCGGGGTCGCGGATGACGGGCAAAAACAACTTTTGTGGATTCGCGTTGGAGAAACCGGCGTTGCGGTCGGCATTCCATTGCATCGGCGTTCGGATACCGTTTCGGTCACCGAGATAAATATTGTCGCCCATCCCTATTTCATCCCCGTAATAAATAACTGGCGTGCCGGGCAGGGAAAATAAAAGGGAGTTCAGGAGTTCGATTTTACGCCGGTCATTGCCCAAAAGGGGCGCCAAGCGGCGGCGGATTCCTTCATTGATTTTAGCCCCGTGATCTTGCGCAAACATTTTATACATGTAATCGCGCTCCTCTTCCGTCACCATCGAAAGAGTCAAATCGTCGTGATTGCGCAGGAATAATGCCCATTGGCTTGCATCATTGATGGCGGGGGTTTGCTCCATAATATCCACAATTGGGTAGGCATCTTCGGTCTGCAAAGCCATATACAAGCGCGGCATCAACGGAAAATGGTAATTCATGTGGCATTCGTCACCCTCACCGAAGTAAGCAGCCGCATCTTCGGGCCATTGGTTGGTGTCTGCAATCAATATTTTTTCGGGATAAACATCATTCAGATATTTCCGAATACGTTTTAAAAAAGCGTGAACCTCGGGCAGATTTTCACAGTTAGTGCCTTCTCGTTTGTACAAATAACTCACCGAGCGCAACACTGTACCGTCAACCCCCATACTGAACCAAAAATCCAGCACTTGGCGCAATTCCTCCCGAACAGCATCATTATCGAAGTTCAAATCGGCTTGGTGGCTAAAAAAACGGTGAAAATAGTAGGCTTTGGCTTCATTGTCCCATGTCCAATTAGACGCTTCATAGTCTTTAAAAAGAATCTCAGCTTCCGCAAATTTTTCGGGATCATTGCTCCAAATGTAATAATTGCGCTCTACACTATCCGGCGCGGCTTTGCGTGCCCGTTGAAACCACTCGTGTTTGGTAGCAGTATGGTTCATCATAAAATCAATGACTATACGCATGCCGCGCTTATGGGCTTCTTCAAGCAGGGCTTTAAACTGCTCAAGCGTGCCGAAATCGGGGTGGATTTTACGATAATCGGCAATATCGTAACCATCATCCTTGAAGGGTGAATCGTAAAAAGGCATGAGTGCCAAACAATTCACCCCCAAATCTTCGAGATAATCGAGTTTTTCAATCAAGCCTTGTATATCGCCCGAACCATCATTATTAAAATCAAAAAAAGATTTAATATTGAGGTTGTAAATAATGGCATCTTTATACCAAGTGTTTGTCTGAGTCAGTCCTACCATTGTATCTTGATTTTATGTCATAACAATTATAAGGCAATATACTGAGGGGTGGTGTTTAAACAAAAAATAAGGGGATATTTTTAAAAATAAAGTCATCTTGTGCCACAAACAGTAAACCTACCTTCCAACTCAAACACTAATAAACCGGTTTCTCGCCACCACATCCCAAGTTTTTCGGATATTTTTGTCTATTACAATTTGCGCTTTGTCGTAGAGCGCTACAGTAGGGCAAATATGCACCGGAACGCCATAGAAAACATCCCCTATTTTATACTTCAAGGCGTCTGCCACCTTGACAACTAAATGCTCTTCACTTTGCGAAACCGGAGTGGCATCGGGCGCATTGAGGAAATGAACACGCGGCAAAGGATTTTCAGCAGCGACGGATTTATGACCCAAATCCAAACAAAGCGTCTGATTGTCCACTATTGAAATGACTCTTGTGAGTACCAAGGCGGCATACACAAAATCTTCATCGGGTAAAATATGGTCATACCCCCAATCCCAAAAGATAAAGGTTCCCGGGCTACATTCTACATTGTCCCGATGGGCGTGGGTGGGGAAAGTGGGTGTTCCACCTACAACGATAGTCATAGGTTGATTGGTAACAGTTTTAATTTCCTCTACCAAAGCCAAAACTCGATGAAAACCGGTATCGCTATTGTGTTGGCGTTGTGCCAAATCGGTATCTCTGATATGCCCGTCATAGGCATGCAAGCCCACAATTTTGATGTTTTTTAACCGTACAACGTTTTTGAATAAAGCCAAAGCGTCTTCTGGTTGAATACCTGTTCTATTCATACCGATATTCAAATCAATAAAAACATTGAGTTCAATATCGTTATTCTGGCAAACTTGCGCGATGGCTTCGGCATTTTGCAAATTATCAATAAGGCATGAAAATCGGGTAGAAGGGTACATTTTTATTAACTCAACCAAGCGTAAAATCTTTGGTCCCACAGGCTGATAAGATAATAAAACATCAGGGGCTTGAATCGAACCCAGCATATCGGCTTCGGCAATGGTTGCGCATTTGAATGAATGAATGTCGGCATCAAGCATCATTTGACAAACTTCCGCCATTTTATTGGTTTTAATATGTGGGCGCAACATCGCCACATCTTTCACCATACTTTTTAAAATACGGATATTTTCTTTTACCCTGTCAACATATATCAAAAGGGCAGGAGAATCAATTTCGTGTATATTGTCAACGATAAACCAATCGTTTTGTAAAAAAATCATGACGTATATTGTTTATACTGAGGGGTGTAATCCCGAGTCCTCGGGGGGGGTGAAATCTAATGCAATTCAAACAAAGCTTCTATTTCGACCGGAATACCATCCGGCAGAGAGCCCATTCCGACGGCACTGCGGACACCTATACCATTCTCTTCGCCCCAAATAGCGGCAAAAAGTTCACTACAACCATTGATGACATGCGGATGCCTTTTGAAATCGGTAGTACAACCCACCATACCCAATATCTTTATGACCCTCTTAATTTTATCCAAACTGCCGATATTATCTCGAATAGTAGCCAGCATAGTCAAACCCACTTGTCGGGCAGCCCGTTTGCCTTCTTCGATGTCTATATCGTCTCCCACGCGTCCGAGTATAAAAACACCTTCGCTGATAAGCGGGCCGTGACCCGATAAATACAAATATTTTCCATCAACAAGGCATGGTTTATAAACGCCTAAGGGTTTTGGTGCAGGCGGCAACTGTAAACCCAATGCCTGAAATCGTTCTTCGGCTGTTTTGTTTTGCATAAAAAATGGTTTTATTTTATTATAAAGTACGGTAAATCCATCGCGAGCAGTGAGCAAAAAATCCTCGGTCTTCATTATCAGTCGCTTAAACATCTTGAGCAAAAATAATGAAATTCCTATAACTTAGTACTTTTAAAGAAAAAGACTTAAATCACCCTATTAATCCTTTGACATGTTTATAAGATTATTGATTCTTTTTACGGTTATCGTTGCGGCTAACAGCTGTGAACAATCCCCTATTTATCTGAGTAAAAAATTTGCTTCAAAGCAGATTTTGGTAGTTAAAACAGCCCATCCTGATTCGATACAAGGGCAATTGGTCGCTTACGATTGGTCTGATGAAAATCAGCAATGGCTTATTGCGTCAAAAACAATTCCCATTGTGGTCGGTGACAGTGGCTTAGCATGGGGAATGGGGTTACATGACGATAGGTTAAATCAAAAACCATTCAAAAAAGAAGGAGATAAAAAATCTCCGGTGGGCATTTTTTATCTTTCCTCTCTGTTTGGCTATGATGCTGGGGCGAACTTAGGCGCTTTGAAAATGCCGTATATAAGGGCTGATTCCACCATTTTTTGTGTAGATGACCCCTTATCAAAATACTATAACCGCATTGTAGATGTTGATACCGTGAAAAAAGATTGGCAATCCGCTGAATATATGTTACTTGATTCTATTTATTACAAATACGGCGTGGTGATAGATTATAATTTCCCGCAAACCCGCCCCGGCAATGGGTCTTGTATCTTCCTCCATGTCTGGAACAATGCCTGTTCAGGTACATTCGGTTGTACGGCAACAGAAGAAAATACTATGAAAGACATTCTTTTATGGCTGGATCAATCCAAAAAGCCGATTTTGATACAAGCCTCTGAAAAAGATTATGAAAAATTGCGAGATAAATATTTTTTGCCTTAGTGTCAGGTTGCTTGCTGACTGTATACACTTGATAAAGGAATACTATTTGGATCTGCCTATGCAACAAATGAGTAAAAACGTTCATTGATATACCGAAACCGACTGCCATATAATACAGGTATGACGGGAACGGTAATCTGACACGCGTTAGGTTAAGTGTTCGGTTTTGTAATATACCAATATTCAAAATAAGAACGGTGCTGTTGTGTTCAGACTCTGACTGAACACACATCTAAAGGAAGGCTACCGCCCAACCAAGTTTAGATGGCAAAAGAAAGCCTAAAAGTAAGCTATACTGTCAAAAGGACTCCTATGGAGAGGGGGGTATTATTTCTACTGAATAGATAAGAAAAACGTTCATTACCCCTTACAAATAAGCCAACATTTACCCTTATATCATTAAAAAATCTAAAAACTTCAATATGACAAAATATTTTATTCCGCTGATAGCACTACTCATCGTAGCCCTTTCTTCTCGCGTGCTTGTGGGGCAAACTGCCACGGCGGATACACTCAACCTATTGGTGTATAACACGGGCGCGCGCCTCCAACTCACGCAAGCCGACTTCGGTGGTAATATCACCCAAGACCTTATCGGTACGATGGCACGAGCATTCGATACGGTCATGGTATTCAAACCAGGCATTCGCACCGATAGCATGGGCAACAAGCTCCACGAACACCAAGCCGAACGCCGTGCCGACAAAATATCCCCGGATTTGAAGGATAAAATCGTGGTTATGGAGTTGAACAAAGATGTGGATGTCACCCAAACGTGTATGAATATACAGCGAAGCGGCGCTAAAGCCGTTGTTCTTATCCACTCCTCCAATAAAAATCAGGATATTAAACTGAAAAAACTGGGCATTTATAAAGATGATTTGCGTATTCCCTGCTTCACCGTTCGCAATGGGGTAGGTGATAGTTTAAGGAACAATGCAATAAGTTTTTATAATTTGATGCAAAATGAGAAATATACCACAATGCCACACATATAAAGTAGAAATAAAAATGTGTAGTTTTGCCTCAAATAAAAAAATAAATGGAAACCAGACAATTAGGGAGAACCGACTTAAACGTTACTAAAATTTGCTTAGGCACGATGACTTTCGGGCAACAAAATACCGAAGCAGAAGCCCATGAACAAATGGATTATGCCTTCGAGCAAGGCATTAATTTTTTCGATACCGCCGAACTATACGCCGTGCCTGCCCGACCGGAAAACAATGGCTTGACGGAAAAATATATCGGATCATGGTTCAAACAGTCGAAAAAAAGAGAAAAAATCGTTTTAGCGACCAAAATAACGGGACCCAATCCTAATTTAAAATTCATTAGAAATCATCAACTTGATTTTTCAAAGGAGCAGATACACGCTGCTTTAGAAGGAAGTTTGACACGTTTGAATACGGACTATGTGGATATTTATCAACTCCATTGGCCCCAACGAGCCACCAATACTTTTGGTAAATTGGGGTTTAAACATGAGCCGAATGATGCTTGGGAAGACGATTTTATGGAAGTATTAGAGACCGTCGGTGAACTCATTAAAGCGGGAAAAATACGCCATTTTGGTTTATCCAACGAAACGCCGTGGGGTTTGATGCACGTCATTCGATTGGCGGAAATCCACAATTTGCCGGTGCCGGTGAGCATTCAAAATCCGTATAATTTATTGAACAGGACGTTTGAAATTGGGTTAGCCGAGTGTTCGATTCGGGAAAAATGTGGTTTATTAGCCTACTCGCCCATGGGTTTTGGTTTGTTATCAGGAAAGTTTCACAAAAAATTAGATACTGCTCAAGACCGCATCAATCAGTTTAAAAACTTGCCGCGCTATAATAGTCCTTTGTCTTGGTCAGCGACGGAAAAATATTTAGCGCTTGCCGAAAAACATGGGCTTAGTTTGGCGCAAATGTCATTGGCTTTCGTGACACAACAACCTTTTACTACCTCTACTATCATTGGCGCCACCTCAATGAATCAATTAAAGGAAAACATTCACAGCGCCGAACTTCAATTGTCAGCGGATATTTTGAAAGAAATAGATGCTATCCATATTGAAATTCCAAATCCGGCACCGTAAATTTAATTAGGAATTAGGAATTAGGAAATAAAACTTAATCTTTAACTCGCCTAATTTTTAATTCCTAATTTTTAACTCAAATCTGATCACTGCCCATTTTTTCTTCTTCGGTTTGTTTATACCCATTGGAGCGGCTGTGACGACAACGGCTGCGCCAGTCTTCTTTCCAGCGTTGGCGTTCTTCGGGCGACATGCCTGACCATTTATTCCACAATTGACGCTTTTGCTCCCAATGTTCGCTGCTACCGGCGGTGCCTGCGCCTAACCGAAAACCTCCGGCGAGGATGCGGGTCAAGACAGTCAGACCTAAGGCTTGAGAGAATGAAATGACGGGCAAATTAAATAAGCTGGGCATGAGCCAATTCCACAGCCACATCACAACGGAACCCAATAAAACGATGAAAAAAGCCATCAAAACGAGCATTTTAATGCTTTTTAACACCCAATAATTTTTCATATTCTACAGTTTAAATAGATGCTACAATAATTTTTAATTGTTTAATAAGTCATCATACAAAGACCTTAGCCGCTCGCGGAGAAACAAAACAGCATACCTTTTGCGCGATAAAAGGGTGTTGAGTGGGATACCCGTTTCGAGAGCAATCTCTTTGAAACTTTTGTCCTCCAACTCATGTTGGACGAAAACGTCCCTTTGTTCGGCGGGCAATTCGTCGAGGGCTTCCATCAAGGCATCCATGATGGTTTCGCGCATCATTTCGGCGTCCGCTGAGCGCACATCCGCTGCCGGTAGTAAGTCATCGAGCAAATACATTTTGTCATCTTCATTGCCTGACTTAAATGTAAAGACATCTTCGAGCAGTACCGGTTTTTTCTTACGGTATCTATCGGTAATTTTGTTCCGCGCCACTGTGAACATCCACGAAGCAATTTGTTCAACAGGCTTCATGAGGCGGTACATTTCCGTAAATTCGTAAAAAACATCTTGTGCAATATCCTCAGCATCTTCGGGACGCGGGATACGGCGGCGAATAAACTCAATCAAACGCCCGCGTTCGCGGCGAACCGTTTCTTGTATGTGACGATTTTGAGCGTCAGCCATTGGTGTATTGATATGTAAAGTCACGTGCTTCATCATATTTGTTTTGACGAAGAAGCCCGATGAATATTTTAAAACCTTTAAAAATAGTGCTTTTATTTGACAGTTCGGGTAATTATTGTGTGCTATTGAAGACTTTTAACAGTATTGGGCAAGTGCCTGTTAATAAAATCGGCTATACTGAGGGGTCAGGATTTTTACGCTGAACCATCTACCCTTCATTTTTTTTTGCGCAAAACGATAATTTTTTCCCGATTTTAATGGTGGTCTGAAAAAAAATAAAGACTTTTATGATATAGTCAATCTACTCATTTTAAGAAAGTCACAATTTTTATGTTTCAATTCGATAAATCCTGGACTCTTTTTCTTGACAGAGACGGCGTCATCAACGAACGCATCGTGGGTGACTATGTGAAAGACTGGGACAGTTTTAATTTTATTCCGGGCAGCATCAAAGCCATTGAAAATCTTTCAGGCGTTTTTGGGCGCATTATTGTCGTCACTAACCAAGCCGGCATTGGCAAAGGATTAATGACAGAACAAGACCTTTTCAAAGTGCATAAAATGTTATTGAAAACCGTTAATCTATTGGACGGGAGAATTGATAAAATTTACCATGCCCCCGATATTCCCAACATCCCCTCAAAAATGCGCAAACCCAATACAGGCATGGCTTTAGAAGCTAAACAAGACTTCCCGGAAATCAATTTTTCAAAGTCTGTGATGGTAGGGGATTCTCTTTCGGATATGGAGATGGGTCATCGGCTGGGTATGGTGAAAGTTTTTATAGAAGGTAAAGACGAAGATCCATCCCCTTTTCAACCCGATTATCAGTTCAAAACGCTCTTTGATTTTGCCAAAAAAGTGATTGGAGAAAGGGGTGTATGATCTGCACTTACTTTTTGAGATATTTTGATAACTCGGTCGTATTTTTATAAACAACTTTCCATCCCTTGACTATAAAACGTATAATACTCTCAACTTGTTCTTCCTTATCTATTTGTTTAATTTTCAACAGTGGGTTACCCCCTCAATATTGGAAAGTAGTGGGATAAAAAAAGCCACCCATACTGAGGGGAGGCTTTTTTACGAAAAAAATCACTTGACAATTGAATTATGCTTTTGCGGCAGCAGTCATTTCAGTTATCATATCCTTTACTAAATCAGTAGTCAATGATTTCGGACGCTCCAGCGGGAAGCCCAGTGCGCGCGACCAGCAAGAAGCTGCTAATACGCCTAAAGCTCTTGAAACGCCGAACAAAACAGTATAAAAACCATATTCTTTCAAGCCATAATGCACGAGCAATGCACCGGAATGGGCATCAACGTTGGGCCAAGGGTTTTTGATTTTACCTAAACTTTGAAGAATCGGCGGCACGGTTTCGAAGATTTGCCAAACGATTTTTAC
>JANPGW010000385.1:0-18547 GCA_031424115.1 Saprospiraceae bacterium
GTAACTTTTACCCCATTTTATGCCCAGTGAAATCGCTGTCTTTTCTGCAAGGGTCGTCTGTTTCATATTTGCCTCTTTTAAATGCAAAAGTGACACGACTTTTTTGGAATTCCTTGACACGACTTAATTGGATTTTGCACCCCTCAGTATTTTTGAAAAAAGGATGGAATTTTCTCATTTTAAAATTGCCCGTTGGTGCTTGGACGATGCCTGAATACCGCTTGGTGAAATGGATGTTCACGGCTGTTTTTGTGCAGCAAAAAGGGATAAATGTGCAGGAAATTGAGGGTTTGATTTATTCTCCTGATAAAAAATAGAATAGTGCGTTGCTCTACCCTAACAGATAACGCCCATTTAGGTTTTTACAATAATCAATCATTGAGCCCTTCAAGGGCGTAATTCATTAGAATAGGGCAACGCCCTATTGGATTATAAAATATCAATTTACCAATTTTATGTCAAAAAAAATCGAAAAATATTTAAACCAATATCGATACGAATTACTCGAAAACGTTGTCCCTTTTTGGATGAAAAACTCCAAAGATACTGAGGGGGGCGGTTATGTCACTTGCCTTACCCGTGAGGGCAAAGTATTCGATACCGATAAATTTATCTGGCTTCAAGGGCGTGAAACATGGTTGTTTTCTATGCTCTATAATAACGTGGAAAACAAATCCGAATGGTTGGATTTTGCAGAACACGGTGCCGATTTTTTACAGAAATACGGGCGTGCAGACGATGGCACTTGGTATTTTTCATTGACACGCGATGGAAAGCCCTTGATTCAACCCTACAATATTTTCTCCGATTGTTTTGCAACGATGGCTTTTGGACAACTCTACAAAGCCACTGGCAATGACAAATATGCAGACATCGCAAGGAAGACTTTTCAGTCTATTTTAGACCGTCGCAACAATCCTAAACGGCATTGGTCAAAAGGCGTAGAAGGCACACGCCCTTTGAAAAACTTCGCTTTGCCAATGATTTTATGCAATTTATCGCTTGAAATCGAACATTTATTGCCTGAAACGCTTGTAAACGAATTGATAGACGATTGCATTCATGAAGTCATGACTGTTTTTTATCATAAAGAAACAGGTCTGATTTTAGAAAATGTCACGCCCGATGGGCAGTTTTCAGACAGTTTTGAAGGGCGACTTTTGAACCCTGGTCATGCGATTGAAGCGATGTGGTTTATCATGGATTTGGGCGCGCGCAAAGGCGATAAAGCCTTGATTGAACGCGCAAAAGACATCACTTTGCATACTTTGGAATACGCTTGGGACGAAAAATATGGCGGTATTTTCTATTTTATGGACATCAAAGGGCACCCACCGCAACAGTTGGATTGGGACCAAAAACTGTGGTGGGTACATATCGAAACCTTGATTGCACTATTAAAAGGGTATTTACGCACAGGTGATGAACGCTGTTGGGAATGGTTTGAAAAAGTGCATGAATGGACGTGGCAGCATTATCCCGACCCCGAATTTGGTGAGTGGTTTGGCTATCTTAATCGGCAAGGAAAACCGCTTTTAACCTTGAAAGGTGGAAAATGGAAAGGTTGTTATCATGTGCCGCGTGGCTTGTATCAGTGTTGGAAAACGTTAGAAAAGATTAAAAATAACAAAAATGAAAAATAAAATATCCCTCTTTTTAGCAATGCCGATTCTCATTTTGGTAATCTCTTGCTGTCGCAAAACAAGTGCAATTGCGCCGACACCACAGGGCTTTCAAGGCGATGTGTGGTGTTTCGATATGAAAAATCCCATTCATAAAGGTTTGGATATCAATCCTTTGGCTAAAATATCGGTGCGTATGCCTTATGGACAAGGTGGCAATAAGCTACAAACGATGCAGTTGTCAATTAGCAATCAGACAGTTTTAAAAGATATTGAAAAAATAGAAATCTATGCTTCTGCAGGTATTTCAGATGTGACTAAGGCGACATTGGTGGCTTCGGTAACAGCTATTCAAAATAAAATGACTATTGATTGTAATACCAATTTGATTTCGGGAGAGAATTTCTTTTGGTTGTCTTGCAAGGCGACCGATAATGCCGATATGCGGAACACGATAACCCTTCAATGCGAGAATGTTCAAATAGAAAACATTGGTACAATTGCGCCAAAAAACGCTAATGCGATTAGCCCTAAATACATAGGCTATGCATTGCGTCAAAAAGGGCAAGATAATATCCATACTTACCGAATACCTGGCATTGTCACCACAAATAAAGGCAGTTTGATAGCTGTTTATGACAACAGATATGAAGGCAGTGGTGATTTGCCAGCCAATGTAGATGTCGGTATGAGCCGAAGCACTGACGGCGGCTTGACTTGGCAAGCCATGAAAGTCATCATGGACATGGGTACGGGCGCGAACGACGGCATCGGCGACCCCTCAGTATTGGTGGATAAAAAAACGGGTACGATTTGGGTAGCGGCTTTGTGGAGTCACGGCAACCGAGGTTGGAACGGTTCGGGTGCAGGTCTGACACCTGATGAAACAGGGCAATTTGTTTTAGTAAAAAGCGAAGACGATGGCGTGACTTGGTCACAACCGATTAACATCACCCCCTCAGTAAAAACACCGTCTTGGCGGCTTTTTTTTCAAGGTCCAGGCATGGGTATTTCAATGACTGACGGAACGCTTGTTTTCCCTGCTCAATATCGAGATGCTGATGGCATGCCATTTTCAACTTTGATTTATAGTAAAAATAATGGTCAAACGTGGCAAGCAGGCACTGGCGCAAAATCGAACACCACCGAAGCACAAGTTGTTGAACTCAATGATGGTTCAATCATGCTCAATATGCGCGACAATCGGGGTGGTTCACGGAGCATTGCAACGACAAAAGATTTTGGGAAAACTTGGACGGAACACGCGACCTCTCGCTCGGCTTTGACAGAGCCTATTTGTATGGCAAGCATCATTCGAGTGGCTTCTACTAAAAACGGTGATTTGAAAAATATTCTAGCTTTTTCAAACCCAAATGATACCAAAGATCGCAAAAACATGACGATAAAATTGAGTTTGGACGAAGGCAATACGTGGTTAGAAAAAAATCAATTGCTCATTGACGAGCGTGTTTGTTACGGTTATTCGTGCATGACGATGATTGATAAAAACACAATTGGTTTGCTCTATGAAGGCTCACGAGATTTGTATTTTGTTAGAATACCTTTAAAAGACGTTTTCAAAGATTAAAATTTCTATTTTTACAGCAAATTATATTTTATGAAAAAGAAACTTGTCCCGATAGACACAACATCTTTGGCAGATAGGGTTGAGAAAGAATTGATAGATTTTTTGCTTGAAAATAAATTCAAAGTAGGCGATTCTTTGCCCACAGAATTGGAACTAACAGAAATGCTCGGTGTGAGTCGCACCGTCATCAGAGAGGCGTTGCTGCGTTTGCGGATGATGGGTTTGATAGAATCACGTAAGAAGAAAGGCATGGTGGTCACGCATCCCGATGTGTTATCGCTATTCGAGCGCACTGTTTTTCCGACTTTGATGGAAAAAGAAAAACTCAAGGATATTTTTGAATTGCGGATGGCTTTGGAAATTGGGATGGCGGATTTGATTTTTTTACGGGTTAAAAAAGAAGACCTTGAAGCCTTAGAAAAAATTGTAGAAACAGAGCCGAGTGACACAAGTGCCTTGCTTTTCGACATCAAACAGGAAATCAGTTTTCACGGCAAACTCTATGAAATAACTGGTAATGACACCCTAAAACGCTTTCAGCACATCCTTTTGCCTGTGTTTAAATATGTCCACGAAAGCGGCATTTTAAATAAATCCATCATTCCCAAAAAAGGTGTTTCACACCGTGATTTGGTCGATATTATTAAAAACGGCAATCCGGATGCCTTTCGTATCGGAATGCGGGCGCATTTGGATACACATTTTCAACGCATCTTTTGATGAAAAACCTTGTTGTTGCTTTCCTCGTTTGCTTTGCGTTCAATGGTTTGAACGCACAATTGAGCTTGGGTAAAATGTTTAGCGACAACATGGTTTTGCAACGTGACAAGCCCATTCACATCTTCGGGAAAGCGCTTCCTACTGTTAGACAGGCTAAAAAACAAAAATCCGCAAGGTTTTTATAACACTTGCGGATTTGTATGTTTGTTTTAAAACGTAACCAAGAAATGATGAATGATGGCAAAATTCATAATTTATCATTCATCATTACTTAAGACCCTAAATAATGCTTCAATAATTTACTTTTTGAAGCAGACCGAAGTTTGTTAATGGCTTTGTCTTTTATTTGGCGAACACGTTCACGTGTTAATCCGAATTTATCGCCGATATCTTCTAAACTCATCGGGTGTTCAACTCCAATCCCAAAATAAAGGCGAATGACATCACTTTGGCGATCCGTTAAGGTAGATAAAGAGCGTTCGATTTCACGGCGTAAAGACTCAATATATTCAAGAGCTGTATCGGTTCCCGGAGTTGTAGTATTTTCCAGAACGTCAAGCAATGAATTGTCCTCACCATCCACAAAAGGAGCATCCATAGACACGTGGCGGGCAGCCACGCCGAGGGTAGTCTCCACTTCTTCCGTCGTAATTTCGAGCATCAACGCTAATTCGTCAGGAGACGGTTCTCGCTCATACTCTTGTTCCAATTCAGAGAAAGCTTTATTGATTTTATTGAGTGAACCCACTTTATTAAGGGGTAACCGCACAATACGGCTTTGTTCTGCCAAAGCCTGAAGAATAGATTGACGAATCCACCAAACAGCGTAAGAAATGAATTTAAAACCACGGGTTTCATCAAAACGTTGAGCCGCTTTTATTAAGCCCAAGTTACCTTCATTGATAAGATCCGACAAAGAAAGACCTTGATTTTGGTATTGTTTCGCAACCGAAACAACGAAACGAAGGTTCGCTTTTGTTAACTTTTCAAGTGCCGCTTGATCTCCTTGTTTGATGCGTTTGGCTAAGTCTACTTCTTCTTCCGGTGTTAGAAGGTCAACCTTCCCTATTTCTTGCAAATATTTTTCGAGCGACTGACTCTCTCGATTAGTAATGGACTTGGTGATTTTGAGTTGTCTCATGCCTTAGGAGTACCTCTTTTTATTTTGTTAGTCAAAGTGGATGTAGAAACGAAAAATTTGTTCATATTGGCTTCCGGAATAACGAGAAAGGGTGTGCTTTGCGGATTTTCGCACAAAAGTACATTAATTACTTATCGTTGTCAACACAATTTACATGATATGACATTATTTTTAAAAAAGGGTCACAAAATATTATTTCGATGAGTTGAAAACTTAGTCGTTAATGACAAATATAATATTTTTATTCAACTAAAATAAAAAAAAAATGATAAAAATTTGGCTGAATCATCAAATAATCTTTTATTTACCCGTTTTCAAATAAAAATCATTTTTTACACTAATTTCAGAAAACTATATTTTTTATTTAAAAAGGTATTTTCAATTATGGCTGCAAAACGTACGATGTACAAAATAGAGTATATTTTTCGAGCATCACCTACTATAGTTTATCAATTTTTGACAACTCCTGCCTGCTTGGTGCGCTGGTTTTGTGATGAGGTAGATATTAGCGGCAATGTCTATACTTTTTATTGGGATGGCGACGAGCAACGCGCCGTTCTTATTGAAGACTGGGAGGACGAATTACTTCGTTTTGAATGGGAAGAAGCCCCGATGCCAAATGAATATCTCGAATTCCGCATTACCAAATCTCCAATAACGGAAGAGACAGTATTGGTCATTACTGATTTCTGTGACGCTAATGACATCAAAGGAGCGCACAAACTTTGGGACAGTCAAATTTCTCAAATGCGGGTTGAAACGGGTGGTTAAGCTATCGACGTATAAAATGTTTATTAAAACAATTCAGGGGGGAAATCAACATGATTCCCCCCCTGTTTTTTTACGTATGTATGAACTAACAACACCCCGAACCGGGTGTACAACATGCCTGTTTGGCTAAAGGCAGTTCAGAGAGTTTTATTTTCGGTTTCTCTCCTCCTTTGTCACTTTTCTCACCATATACTGTAATACTGAAAATGCCAGTTCCGGACGCCAAAAACGCATTCAATTCCTCATCCGTCAGATGTTCTAAAAGGATTGCATCCGGTATGAAAATCGGTTTTTTCTTTTGAACCACCACATTTTTAAAACCGGTTTCTTTTATCAAAGTCAAGTAGTCGTCCATCTGAATGGCAC
This sequence comes from Saprospiraceae bacterium, assembly GCA_031424115.1. GTDB lineage: Bacteria > Bacteroidota > Bacteroidia > Chitinophagales > Saprospiraceae > JAAFJT01. Next base: position 6,209 of record JANPGW010000385.1, read on the forward strand.
CGCTCACACAACCTGCATACAATTCTGCGCTTTCCTGCAAACCTTTCGGCAATTCGCCCACTAAAACCACATCGCTAACGCTGAAATGCCCCGTGTTTTTCAGCACGCGCATCATCTCTGAAAAGGCTTTTTTCTTGTCGGGCACAAGATTTAAGACACAATTGGATACAATCACGTCAACAGAAGCATCACTCACAGGCATATCTTCGATATCGCCTTGGCGAAATTCCACATTATTGTAACCCAACTTTTCAGCGTTTGTGCGCGCCAGTTTAATCATTTGAGGGGTGAAATCAAGACCGATAATTTTACCCGCATCCCCCGCTTCCGAACGGGCAATGAAACAATCGTTACCTGCGCCCGAACCAAGGTCTAAAACGGTATCGCCTTCTTGGATATGCGCAAATTCAGTGGGCAAACCACAACCCAAGCCCAAATCCGCATCGGGATTATAGCCTTTTAAATGGTTGTAAGAATCGGACATAATTGTGTATGTCCCCGGTGTACCGACGCCACAACAAGAAGTTTCATTGTTTTCCTTGCTTTGAAGAGCAATATCTCCATATTTTTCTCGCACCGTACTCTTGAGCGTTTCATTAATATTAGTTTTCATTATTTTTTTTTAAATTTGACTAAGAAATTTTCATCCAAAAAAAGATAAATGTGAAAATGTTCCGCCGCCATATTTAACGGCGGAACGTAGCCATTGCTTAGCAACAACTACCTAAAATGGAAGACAAAATGCCGCAGCATCCGCCGCCTTGACCACAACAATCTGGTGTTTTCATAAATTATTGATTTAATATGTGAGAAAATGGTGTTACGAACAACAATTTTTATCCTTGCAACACTGGGTTGCATCAATAAAAGATTTAATAGCGGCTGAAATTTTTTCAAAAGCAGCCCAATTGATACAATAGCAAGATTTAACGCCGTCTATTGTTCCATCAATCAACCCCACTTCTTTCAGTTCTTTCAAGTGTTGAGAAACCGTACTTTGAGCCAAAGGCAAAACTTCCACAATTTCACCACAAATACAAGATTGCCGTTGTGCCACTTCTTTCAAAATCGCAATACGCGCCGGGTGGCTGATAGCTTTGGCAAATTCTGCTAACATGATTTCGTCTGATTTAAACGCTGATTTTTTACTGATAGCCATAATGAACAATTTTATATCGCAAATATACGATGAATATTTTATTAATCGCAAATATACGATGAATTATTTTTAATATAAATTTCATGCTTCAAAACCCTCCCCCTCAGTATAGATAGTTTTGAAGCAGAAAATTAGAATTAAAAAGGTTTTTTATGATTTTTATAAAAAAAACAATAACCATTTGAATGGTTTTGCGTTTTTATTATAACTTCGCAAAACTTTAAGTAAAAATGGTATTAATCATATTTTGAGTTTTCAAACCAGATTCATTCAACAACTTTTTTTAATAAAATAAATTACGTTTGGCAAAAGTATTTAGACCAAGAGGAATACCTCAAAGAAAAGAAATAGAGCCTGAGCACAGAATCAACGGCTTAATCAGAGTTCCCGAAATCCGCTTAGTCGGTGATTTGCTTGAAGAATTAGGTGAATTAGTCGGGGAAGAAATCAAAGTCGGTGTTTATAAAACCAATCAAGCCCTCACTTGGGCAGAAAAAGCCGGTCTTGACCTCGTAGAAATCACTCCGAATGCCGTTCCGCCGGTTTGCCGTATTGTTGACTACAGTAAATTCCTTTATCAAAAGAAAAAAAGAGAAAAGGAAATCAAGTCGAACACTGTCAAAACAGTAATCAAAGAGATACGTTTCACAACTGAAACGGGCGAGCATGATTTGGAATTTAAAGTCCGTCACGCCATTGAGTTTTTGAAAGAAGGGTCAAAAGTGCGGGCTTATGTTCAGTTCAAAGGTCGTGGAATCACTTTTATTAATCGAGGAGAATTGCTTTTGTTAAAGTTCATTCAAGCGTTAGACGAATATGGTCAACCCGAAGCACTTCCAAAAATGGAAGGTAAAAGGATGACTGTTACGTTAAATCCGAAAAAAAAGAAATAAAAACAGTTCGTTGCTTTTTGTATTTTATAAGTAAAAGTCTATCTTTGCACCTCAATTTTAAAAAAGTCATTTATCATGCCTAAAATTAAGACAGTTTCCGGCGCGAAAAAGCGTTTCAAAGTGACCGGCAGCGGAAAGGTTAAGCATTATAGTGCTAACCACCGACACTTAATGCGTAAGAAATCAGCTAAAGCAAAAGGTCGTACTATGGGTTCGACAGTTGTTTGTGAAGTAGATACACCTCGCGTATTAACCATGTTAGGTCTCAACAGCAACCACTAATTAATTGAAAATTTAGAATAGAAAAATAGAAAAAAAGATATCTCTTCACATTTTCAATTTTTCATTATCCATTTCCAATTACAAAAGGTGCTTCGTAAAAATCTCTTTTTTTAACGAGAAAACAGAACAAAAGAGCTTGTTCCAAGTGTTAAATGAAAACTAAAAGTGAAAAATTTTCACTGTTCACTATTAATTTTTCACTAAGAAACAGCCTCTGTTTTGTACTAAAAATTCAAAAATATGCCTCGTTCAGTCAATTCAGTTGCCGCTCGCAACAGAAAACGCAAAATTTTAAAAGCAGCAAGAGGTTACTTTGGCGCCCGCTCTAAAGTATTTACCGTTGCAAAAAATGCCGTTGACCATGCTATGGGTTATGCCTATATCGGTCGTAAATTGAAAAAACGTGCTTTCCGCCGCTTATGGATTGCTCGTATCAATGCCGGCGTTCGTCCATTGGGTTTGAGCTATTCGGTTTTTATGCACAAGTTAAAAACTGCTAATATCGACCTTAATCGCAAGGTTTTAGCGGATTTGGCTTTGAACAACAACGACGCTTTCGTAGCAGTTGTCAACAAAGTGAAATAAATTTGACTTGTTTCATTTCAATCACAAGGGCAAAAAGGGAGCTGACAATAGTCAGTTCCCTTTTTTTATGCCTGTTAGTCTATATTTCAACTATTAGACTACAACTTTTACAGTATCCAACTCGCAGATAAATATGAGTTGTTTTTGATTAAATTTACCTTTATTTTTACTTGATAATTGTAAAAGCAAATTTCCTAAACTTTATAACTCATCTGAAAATGAAAAAATCAAGACTTATTGTATTGTTTTTGATGCTTCATTCTATTCTCACTGCTCAACGTAAAATTGTAGTTGCCGAAAACAGAGGTGTTGATAAATATCACCAAGGCGCTTTTGAATCAAAATTAAATGAGCCTGACCCCAATAAGTCCAATGTGAAAGGCACCCGCTATTTTCAGGAAGACTATGCACAAGGCGAAGTAATCACTAAAGATAAATACCGCTATACCACCGAAATGCTGTATAAGTTTGATGAATACAAAAATGCCGTGCAAATAAAAGCCCTTCATAATAATAAAGAGTTAATGCTTTTCAACAATACCATTGATACATTCAAGTTATTTGCCGGCAATAGGGTTATCACTTATATTAAAGCTGAAGTACCTGACGAAAATGATCCGAATAAACTCTTCCAAGCAATTTATTTGGGGGCTAATACTAAACTGATAAAACTACCCAGAAAAAAAATTGTCAAAGTAACAAATGCCGATGTTTTTAGCACAGGTGAAACATATGATCAATTTGAAAGTCAAGATTGGTATTATTTGAAAATAAATGACAAAGCGTTTCAAAAAATCAAGATTTCCAAAAAGTCGCTTTTTGAAATATTACCTGATAAAAGAAGATTGTTGAGTAAGCTTTTTGATACTCCTCAGTATAAAGGTGAACTTACCGATATTAAATTGGAAAAATTGTTTCACAATATCGATAATGAATGACAGATAATAATCTTGAAGAAACTATGGTAAAGTGACTAAGATTAGTGTATCTTTATTAAATATTTACTTTTCAAATGAATAACAATATGAAAAATGTCCTTTTATTCTCCATTATTTTTTTTCCTTTAACTTCATTTGGGCAAAGTGGCGTTAACACAAATTTGCAGCAATTCGGCACTGAAAGTGCCATAAGCGCTGATTTTGTGCCCAAGTTCAATATTAGTCCCATAGAATTGAAAGGCAGTAGATATTTCAATGAAGAATATACCGCCGGTGAAATTTGGATGAGCAGAAACAGGCACTATTCCACGGAATTGAAATATAGATTTGACGAATATGAAAACAGCGTTCAGGTGAAGTACCGCAAAGGAAAAGAATTGCTTTTGCTATCCGAAGAGATTGAATATTTAAAACTGTTCAATAAAACCGATACGCTACTTTTTTTCAAAATGCCCGTGCCGGGAGAAAAAAATATGAGTAAACTTTTCATGGTGGTCTATGCCAGTCCCGCTTACAAATTAATCAAACTTCCGGGTAAAAGATACCGATACGTCAATGACAAAATACCTTATGGCAGCGGAGAACGGTATGATGAATATATAGATGAGCATCGCTACTTTATCAAAATAGGGAAATCGGCTTTTACTGAAATTAAACCTACCCAAAAAGCCTTGATGAAAGCGTTCCCTCAAAAAAAAGCCACGTTGGACAAATTGTTTTCAACGCCCGAGGAAGTGAAACCCGATGAAAAGAAAAAGGGCAATTTGAAGGACTTCACATTAGCTCAGATTTTACAAAAAATTGAAAACGAATAAGTTATGTCATCGTTTTAAAAATCATATAAATCAATGCACAACCTGCCACTGTCCACACCAAGGAACGCGGCAGGTTTTTTTGTATTAAATACTCAATCCGTTCATTCGATAACCCATGATCTCGTAAATCTCTAATCTTAGGGTTTATCTGACGAAAAGTCGAATAAAGAATCATCACAGAACACAAAGCAGTTAGATATATCAAACCCATTGGGCACGTTTCGGGATGTTTAAAAATGAGGGCAAACATCAACATATTCGTCAAAATCATGGGTATTGCCGCTACTTTCAACAACCTTTGCTCCAAATCAGGGTGGTATTTACTCCAATTTCCAACTGCAATATGCTTGTAAGTTGGATATACCACGTATTGTATCACCCATGAAACGCCTATGCAATACCAACATAAAACAGTTGTGAGCAATAAAAAAAGGTGCGTATTCGCCATAGTTTGCATATTTTGATGTTTAAAAAAGGATTGACTTCCATAAAAATTGTTGTAAATTTACTGCTTATCCAAAGCTTAAAGTTAGTATGAAGAATCCGGAATTAGCGCGTTTATTTTATCAAGAAATTTTAAAAAACCACCCCGATACTCCACCGAGCAGCGAACACATCCAAAAACTGTATCAGCTCCTTGTTGCTCTCTTTCTCAAAGTCACCGAACAGGAAAAGATTCAGTTCACAACGCTCTTTTCTCGTATTGCGTTTGCCTTTCAAAAACATCAAGTGCCGTCGAGACGTCAATTTTTTATCCATCAATTCAGAAGGCAATCGCAAAAATTGGATAATTCATCCGACCCACTTTTAATTTATCAATTAGGAATCAAAGCGTTAACCGACGCCATCAAAATTTTTTATGATGAAGATGCGTCTCCCAAAGAGTCACCATTTCCCGCAGAAATTGCGAAAATATTGCCACCGAGTGATTTTTACCAATATGCGCCGATTGAAATAAAGCAAAAAACACCATTTTTAAGGGTTGTTATCTTAAAAATTGACTCCGAAAAAGAACAATTAATCGGCGTCGAAGAAGAAACCAATGAACAGGTCGTGGTACAATACAATTTGGCAGAAAGAAACGAAAATTTTAGAGACTCTATAGCTGTATTGAAGCACTTTTTTACTTTGCCGGTGACCATGCATTTGCTGGATAACGAAATTGTCAGCATGGAAATCAGCGATGGTCTGGCAAAAAATGTGGTGCGCCCGAGGGCTTTTGTGATTGAGCCTGATCACTTGATTGATGTCACTGCCATAGCAGATTGCTTCAGAAAAGAAGGCACAGAACCCCTACTCTATCTGATAAAAAAGTTTATGCCTTACGAAGCCTCGCCGAGCATTATGAAAGGGAATATTGCTAACTTTTTCTTAGATGAACTCATTGCTGACCCCGAAGTACTTTTCCAAGAAACCATGCGTAAAACGTTTAAAATTAACCCTTTAGCGTTTTGTACCTATGAAGAAAAAGAATTTTTAGAAATTTACAATGCCTCAAAAGGGCATTTTGTCAATATCCGACGCATGGTAGTTGAAGGGCTGCCCAAAGAAGGCATTACCCGCGAAAATTGTTACCTCGAACCCTCTTTTTATGCGCCGAAATACGGTTTGCAAGGGCGACTCGATTTGTTTTATTACAATCCCGAAAACAATAAATCAGCCATCGTTGAACTCAAAAGCGGGCAACCATTCAAGCCCAACGCTTATGGTATTTCAAACAATCATTTTACTCAAACTTTACTCTATGACCTATTGGTGAGTGCCGCTTTTGAAGGCAAAACGGCACCTTTGAATTATATTTTATACTCTGTTTTAGAAAAAGACAATCTCAAGTATGCGCCCTCAGTACGGGCACAACAATTTGAAGCATTGAATGTCCGCAACCAGATTTTAGCTTTGGAACAAGCATTGATTAATATCAATAAAAATGCTACCCAAAACCACACTATTTTCAGAAGAATGATTACCAAACTCTCTGCTACCGCTTCGGGGTTTGAAAAAAAAGATATTGCGCTATTTGATAAAATTTATAGCAATTTACCGGATTTAGAAAATCAATACTTTTCAGCATTCAGTTCTTTCATTGCTCGCGAACATCAATTGGCAAAAGTGGGCGTCGAAGGTGTCGAAAATGTGAATGGCGTGGCTTCCCTCTGGCTCAATGATGTGACAGAAAAAGATGAAAATTTCAACATTTTCAGCTTTTTAACCCTTAAAAGCAACAATAGCCGCCAAGAAGACGCACTCATTGTTTTAGAAAAAACTGCAAAAACAAATCCCTTAGCCAATTTTAGAATCGGTGATATTGTCGTCTTGTATCCGGCAGTGGATACAGTTGCCCCCATTCTTAAAAATCAGATTTTTAAGTGTACTCTTGTGGCTATGGATAAAGAGACAATTACTATACGTTTGCGCTCTCGTCAATTGAATCAGCATATTTTTAATACGACTACTTTTTGGAATGTGGAACATGACCAATTGGACAGCAGTTTCACGGGTATGTATCGCGGCTTATTTGAATTTATGCGTTGCCCGAAACGCAAAAGGGATTTATTATTGACCTTAGAAGCACCCGAAAAAGCCTTGTCAGAGGATATTTCAGTGCCTGAAATTGCTGAAATGACCGATGAGCAAAACCGAATTTTTAAAAAAATCATTCAGTCAAAAGACTATTTCCTACTTTGGGGACCTCCCGGAACGGGCAAAACAAGTGTGATGCTCAAATATCTCGTCGGACATTATTTGACCAATACAACCGATAATATCCTACTTTTGGCTTACACGAATAGAGCGGTTGACGAAATTTGTGAAGCCGTTGAAAGCCTCGGCGATTGGGTTAAAGACACATATATCCGCATTGGTTCTCGATATTCGACGGCCCCTCAGTATCACGAACAATTATTGGATAGCAAAATATCTCATATTGCCACGCGCAAAGAACTAAAAAATATTATTCAGAAAAAGCGGGTCGTGGTAGCCACCGTTTCTTCAATGTCGGGAAAGCCAGAATTGATGCAACTCACTCATTTTCAACGGGTTATCATTGATGAGGCGTCTCAAATATTAGAACCTATGCTCGTGGGATTATTGCCCCATTTTGACCATTTTACACTCATTGGCGACCATAAACAACTGCCGGCAGTTGTGACGCAATCAGAAGCGGAGTCTGCCACCAACAGCGAACTATTGGCAGAAATCGGTCTCAAAAACCTCCGCAATTCTCTTTTTGAAAGACTCTATAAACGGGCTATTTATCAAGGCTGGGATTGGGCATATGAAGTTTTGAGCCATCAAGGGCGGATGCATCTGGATATTATGGATTTTCCGAGCAAGTATTTTTACGAAAATAAATTGCAGATTTTACCTGAAGGTATGAATCATTTTCAGCTGCAAAATATTCCTCATCAAGACTGGGCAGAAGGCGATTATTTTGAAAAAATCCTGAAAGAAAAGCGGGTTTTATTCATCAATACGGATACCGATAAAGACAAAAGTTTTAACAAAACCAATAGCAAAGAGGCTCTGATGATTGGCGAATTGGTGCAGCTTTTTACCAAAATGTACGGTAAAAAAACGGACATTTGTGATTCAGATAAGAGTATTATTTCACCCCAAAAATTGTCTGTCAGCATTGGCGTCATAACACCGTATCGGGCACAAATTGCCCAAATTCAATCGGTTTTGCGCGATAATCATTGTGATATTGATAATATCACGATTGACACCGTCGAGCGGTATCAAGGCGGCGCAAGAGACGTCATTTTAATATCGCTTTGTACCAATGATGCGTCACAACTGGCATCTTTGGTTTCCCTTTCGGAAGAAGGCGTTGACCGAAAACTGAACGTCGCCTTGACACGTGCGCGCAAGCATCTGGTGGTGATAGGAAACGTTGAGATACTGAGGGGGTCTGAAATTTACAAATGGTTCATTGATGAATATTTGGTGGGTTTCCCGAATTGATTTGAGTGTTTCCACTCTTACATTTGAACGATATCTGCACTCAACATTTCCGCCACTTCTCTCCCCGTTTTCATCGCGGCATTCAAAGAAGGGTAAGCCATATAATCGCCACAGCGATACATGAAATCATTGACTTTCAAGGTTTTATACTGAGGGGGGGCTTCAAAATATTGGGGTAAGGCTTCGGGTATGCGGTAAGTGCGAAGGTGCTGCCAATTGTACTTTTCACCGAACCAAATGCGCAATTCTTTGCCTACTTTTTCAACCAAATCTTGTTCTGAATGCTTATTTTTACCCACTAAACTCACCGAAATCAAGGTTTTCCCCTTGGGTGCATAAGAAGGCGCAAAGTCCGACATAACCACCAAATGATCAATCAACTCGTTGTCGTTGGCGTTTATAATAAGGTATGGTTTGCTGAAAATACTGAGGGGTAGGTCGCTCGAAAAATACAAGCAATCCGTTGTGTTGAACGACACGGTTGGCTTTTCTCTCAATATTTGGGCAGTGGCACTGGCGTTGGTAGCTAAAACAATTTTTTCAGCTTCAATGGTTTCGCCATTTTCCAAATAAATGGTTTTACCGACTATTTTTTCAACCGCTTTGTTCAATCGAATTTGATGCGGAGAGAGATGCGCCGCAATCTGCTCGGCTATGGCTTGCATCCCATTTTCAGGTACAACGACGTCACCTTTTGCAAATTGACTGAACAGGAATTTGAAAAAACGTGCATCCGTTTTTAAATCTTTTTCAAGAAAAACACCTCGAAAAAATGGACGAAAAAAACGCTCAATGATGGTATCAGAATAGCCAAATTCTTTCAAAAAATCGAGCGTCGTTTGTTTATCAATTGACTGAACTGTGGTGGGTTCTGCTGCATTTTTGAGGCTTAAATTAAGTTGTAAAACCTTTAATTTATCCCAAAAACTACCCACGGGAGCGAACAGGGCTTCTGGTGCAGTTGTAAAGTTCTTCAACGGATTGGGCATAACCGAAAAGGTATTGCCTTGCCTAATGCGTGCGCCCGAAGGTAAGAATTTAAATCGTAAATCGTTGTAATTCAATAATTTACGCGCTTCTGGATAAGAGGTTAAAAGCACTTGAAAACCTCTATCCAACTTAAAACCATCGACAATATCCGTCCGCACCCGTCCGCCCACGCCGAAAGATGCTTCTAAAATGAGGGCTTCAATACCTTTATCTTTCAAATATTTAGCGCAGGTTAAACCTGCAATGCCTGCTCCGATTATGACTATCATATTTCTTAAATTTATAAGTCTATTCTACAATATTATCCTTGTCTGAATTCTCTACATCTTTTGTCTCAAATCTTGAATTAAACAGGACAAAAAGTGCAATCAAAAATACGCCAAAAAGCACGGCGGTAAGTGAAAAATAGATGTTAAAAGGTTTCTCGGCGGTCAAAGCAATGCGGATTAAAATGGTCGAAATAACGAAACCCGCGTTGCGAAAAATGAGATCGTAGGTACTTGAATAAATGAACGATAGTATCAGGAGAAAAACATCGGTAAAAATCATTATGCTAAAAAAATCTTTAAAAAAAACGCCGTTTGAGTTCGGTAAATGGGTATTTTCAAGAATTGAATTGTACGATTGTCCCGCCCAATGCGTTAAACTGATGATTGACAAAGCCAATAATAAACCGCATAAAACCACCGAAGTTACTTTTTTAATGTTGATAAATCGAGTGCGCTTTACAGAAGAATTTCGACCAATTTTTTTTGTTTTCTCAAAAATACGATAGTATAAAATTGTTAGAAAAAACATCAATAATGCACCAATGAGGTCAAACCCAATCTCTTTTAAAAAATCAAAAGTGTAAATATTGGGCTTGTCCAAGTCGTACTCCGCAATGTCGTGAAAAAAGCTCCGAATGGCGATTAAAGTGATGATTTCATACTGTTTTCCAATAAAAATCGAGATACTTTTGGGTAAAATCAAAACCAAGGTCAAAACTTCATAAAATAAAATAATGCTGAAAGGCGTGTAGATTGCCTTCAAGTAATTGGGTGTTAAGTGGGCTAAAAATCCAGACCCAAAAGAAAAATGTTTGACTAAAAAAATCAAAAACAAATGACCTAAAAAGCCCACTAAAGCAAAATTTATGATGCCTCTCTCTACCTTTGCAACATTGTTTTCAGTAAATAAAACATCGTACCAAGCACTCAATTTTGCAAGGAGATTGAACGATTTATTTTCCATTTTCTTGATTTTAGGAAACTTGTTAGAAATAAAACTCAGTGGGGTAAGTTAAGCTTGGTGAAACGGCTAACCATTTAATAGTTTTATCTCAAAATTGTTCTAATTCTTTTTTTAAGATTTGCTATTTCACCACCGCATGGTTTTTCAAATCCTGAAAAGTCACGTATTTTAACGCTATTTTATGCGTGGCTTCCAACTCAACGGGGGGTGCAACACCCGCATCCAAAGCCTCTTTCCACCGCAAAACGCACAAACACCACTTGTCGCCTGGTTTCAAGCCAGGAAAATTATATTGTGGAAAAGGGGTTTCCAAATCATTTCCTTTCGATTTTGTGAACGTCAAGAACTCCTGCGTCACAACGGCGCAAACCACGTGTGTACCCACATCGTCCATGCGGGTTTTACAATATCCGTCTCTGAAATAACCTGTTTTGGGGTCAAAACAACAGGCTTGGAGTTCAGTACCTAATACGTTGGTTGCCATATTGGTTTCTATTTTTTTGACTTTTGTCGTTTGTGCAAAGGTTAATTGAGTTGAAAAAATCAGTAGGGAAAAGCACCAAAAATTCAAAAATAAATTTTTACGCATTTGATTTTATTTATAAAATTATAAACTGTTTACATTGTCCTTATAGAAAGCCGCTTGCGTCAATATTTTTTCCAACTCATCGGGCGACATTTTATTCAGTATCGGATACATCATCCCAATCCGTGGATTTTTTGCCAATTTATCTCGATGTCTATCATAAAAATCCCAATACAAACTGTTGAAGGGACAGGCTTTATGCCCATACCGTAGTGACTTATCGTAATGACAATTTTGGCAATAATCACTCATTTTATCAATGTAATTAGCCGAACCCACGTAAGGTTTTGTACCCACAATGCCACCGTCCGCATATTGGCTCATGCCCCGTGTATTTGTGATTTCGACCCACTCGATGGCATCCATATAAATGCCCAAATACCATACGTCTAATTGGTCGGGATGCACACCTAAAAGCAGCGAAAAAGCACCCGTCACCATGAGGCGTTGGATGTGGTGGGCGTAGGCTTTATCGAGCGACTGACCAATACAGTTTTTCAAGCAATTCATTTGCGTTTCGCCCGTCCAAAACCACGTTGGAAGATTGGCTTTGTGGTTGAAAAAATTGAGGGTAGCGAACTTGGGCATCTGCGCCCAATACACGCCCCGCATGTATTCTCGCCAACCAATGATTTGCCGCACAAAACCTTCAATTTGAGCAATATCAATCGTTTTTTGATGGTTTTGCCAATAATTCACGCATTTTTGAACCACTTCCAACGGTGAAATTAATTTTATATTCATCGCAAAACTTAATTTTGAATGAAATAAAAGCGTATCCCGTTGAGTCATAGCATCCTCATAAGTACCAAAATGAATGAGTTGGAATTGGCAAAAATGGTCTAAAAGTGCAAGAGCTTCTTCCCTCGACGTGCACCAATCAAAGTGGGTTTTA
>JANPGW010000386.1:0-5874 GCA_031424115.1 Saprospiraceae bacterium
ATAAATCTCGGCGGGTGTATCATAGTGTTTGCTGTGGTTTGGTGCTATGTTCCCCGTTTGCTGTTGTTGCTCAATATTAGCTCGTGGCTGGGCGGTGGGGAATTCAGCCCAACCATTCTGCTTGTTTGTCTGGTTGCATTAGGTGTTATGTGGGCAATAATGAATTATGGATTCAGAAACGGAGAAACAACCGCAAAAGCGTTTGGGGAGCTTGTTTCATAAGTACTTATATCCTCATTCAGACATTCAACGAGTGAAGCATTTAATAACTGCGTGAGACTGAATTTCTCCACCCTTTTTCTGTTTTACCTGTTGCCAACTTTCACCTATTGATTAAAGAGAATCACTCTTAATGAATACTGGCTAATATGGCAGGATAAATAAGCCCGCTAATATGCCCATTAATATAGCCATCCTTAGTAAAGTAACTGGTTGGCGAATTGACAAAAACAGCAATATTGATATTGTTGGGTAAGCAAAACAAAACCGTTTGCTCTAATTTGCCCCCGGAGAGCCATTCTCCTTTTCGAAAATACACTTTTCCTATGGGAGAAGCCAACGAACCATTATTGCCTAAACTATTATCAAGCATATATAGTGCACGATTGGGATTAGCAGCAGTAGAAGGGACAATTAGATTGTTCCGAAAAGCATTGACGGTTTTTAAAACTTGAGAGACAGACATATAAAAACCTATACCACCTGCATTAGTTGACCAATCTCCATCTCTACCATTTTCATTTGCCTTAGAAGCGTAGGCTTTTGCAGTGACTCCCCCAGCGGCTGGCGAAAAGCCAATAGTCGGTAAGCCTGCTATCGCAAAAACCTCCTTGTTCATATATGTTTGAAAGTATTGAGTGGTTATGATATCCCATGCAGCATCTAACATGGGGCTATCGGGCAATCCAAAAGTTGCATTGGATTGTATATGACCATCAATAACGGCAATAAGAATCCGCATGATACTATAATTGGCATTGGCATACTCAAAACCACTGGGGGCTTTGGGTACTTTTACCACCTGTTCTTTCATAAAGGCATAGTCGCCTCGCGAGTCAGTGGCTGAAAACCCCGATGTGTGGTTCAGTAATGTGCGAAAAGTAACGTTTGCAACGAAACCGGCGCTTCTTTTCCAATAGGAGGGTATATAAGTGTTAATATGGGCATCTAATTTAATGTTATTTTTATCCAATAATTTGACAAGCCCGATAGCGGTCATTAATTTACTCATACTGGCTATGTGCATACGGGTATCAGGAGTCCACGCTTTATTGCCATCTGCCACGCTTTTTGCCCAATTCAATTGCCCTGAATAGATAGGCACATTGCCTTGAAAAACCTGAAACGAATAGCCCTGAACTTGATCTTTTAACGAGTTATAGACAATCGTTCCAAAGAGGGTGGGGTCAAAGGCAGGAGCCAATGCTGAAGTAAGACGGGGCGGAAGTGTTGTCAAAACAGCTTTTTTGGTCGCCATGACATCGTCTTCTTTCAAGCTTGAGGTATCCTGCATTTGAATATCCGTAGCGGCTGGTCTAAACTGATGCGCTTTTAAATCTTGTTCTGTAAGATTATATGAGCTAAGTTCTGAATTGCCCACCGTTTGAGGCAATTCATCGGTACTTTTTCGACACTGTACAACTGTTAAAAGACTCATTAAGATGAGCATGGCGAAGAAGAATGATTTTGTTTTCATGACTGTTTTTTTTTAAATGACTTTTTTTAATTTGATGTTACAAAGATGGGGGCATAGAAAGGCTTATCAAATTTTGTTAATATGATATGTAGCAAAAGCTGTTTGAAATGTAGCAAAGACTTATTGAAAAGAAAAAAGGTGAGTAGGAAGCAGGAAAAAAGCCATATATACTGAGGGGTATTCATGGCTTTTGTAGAAAGATTGTTTTAATTCCTTTTTGGCTAAGGTATTCTTTTTTTCTTCAAAATTACCTATCCAACCACTTCTTAAAAGCAGGCGCTTTTAATCGGCTCATATCAATTTCCATTTTATGCAAAGGATCTTTTAACCGGACGGTGAGTTTGCCATCTTCCGTGGGTTTAACGCTTTTGATGGCATCAATATGGATAATGTATTGGCGGTTTGCTCGGTAAAATTTTTTAATATCTAATAATTCTTCCACCTCCTCTAAAGATGCAAAATCCAACATGAATTTTTCGCCGTTGAAAAGATAGAGGTAGTTAATAGCTTCCTTTGTGAAACAAGCAATTTGACTAACATTGATAGGAATCCACTGATTGCGGACGTTGACAATAAATTTTTCTTTGTATTGTGTTAGTGTTTTCTGCGGATTGGCAAGACTTTGTACGAGTTGCTGAATATCCGCTGGGAATTTGTTTTTACTCTCAATAATCATGCGGCATTTATCAATCGCTTTTTTCAATTCCTCCTCATCTATGGGTTTCAATAAATAATCTACACCATTTACTTTAAAGGCACGGATAGCATATTCGTCGTAAGCAGTGGTGAAAATGATAGGACAACTCAATGTGTATTGATTGAATATCTCAAAGCTGACACCGTCTCCCAATTGAATGTCCATAAAAATCAAATCGGGTTCAGCATTGTGTAAAAACCATTTACGCACTGTTTTTAAACTCGGCAATACGTCTATCACTGTCACGTCATCTGCAACATTTTTTATTTTATCTTGCAACACTTTGGCTATGATGTCTTCATCTTCAATAATCAAGGCTTTCATAATAAGGGAATTTTAATGATGAAATGGTGGTCAGTTTCTTGAATAACAATCGGTTTTTCAGTCAAGTATTTGTAAAGCGATTGCATATTCGCTAAACCTTGCTTATTACTGGTTTCCACAAAAGTTTTCTTTTGTAGGGTATTTTTAACAATCAAATACTCTTCTTCGCAGAATATGTCAATAATCAATGGTGTATCGACATCAACAATATTGTGTTTAATGGCATTTTCAATCAAATTTTGTAAGGTAACAGGCACAATTTTACGGTAATCATAATCTTCTTCTACGTTTATATAGACTTGCAAACCTCGTTTAAAACGGGTTTGCTGCAATTGAACGTAGTTGGTTACAAATTTTATTTCCGCTGATAAAAAAACGGTTGTGCTTTCACCATTTTTAAGAATGTAGCGATATATTTTACTCATTTGCTCCAAAAAATTACCGGCCATTTTTTGGTCAGATTGTATTAAGCCGCTCAAAGAAGTCAATGAATTGAATAAGAAATGCGGATTGAGTTGTTGTTTCAAGCCTTCAAACATGACCAGTGCTTTTTCTTTTTCTAAGGATTGCGTTTTAGATTGCAACTCATGCACTTGTAGTTGGTGATTCATACGCTTACGATACAACCAATATAAAAATGCCGATAACAGCCCCGCTATCACCAGATAAAAAAGAAATGTTTTATAAAAAGGCGTTTGGATAAATAAAGGAATACTGATGCTACTTTTTTTAACGGCATCCCCCTCAGTAAAAGCCTCTACTTTGAAGGTGTAATTGCCTCCGGGTATATTGGTATAGCTGACAAAACGCCGATTATCCGCATCAATCCAATCCTTATCAAACCCCTCTAACATATAGTTATATTGTTGGTTGACAGAACGATTGAAATCAATGGCGGCAAATTCAAAGGAGATTACATTTTGGGAAGGACTTAGGTTGATTCGCCCATTTTCCATCTTATTTTTGTAATAATAATCTTTATCGTTCACCATCATGCGGGTGATGATTAAGGGTACTGTTTTTTCTTTAGGCTGCAAACGGTGATAATCTAAACTGTAATAGCCATTAAGAGACAACAACCGCAAAGTGTCATTAAGCCCCTTTACTATTTCTATATAATCTTTTTCGATGATACCATCTTGAGCGCCAAAACTA
This sequence comes from Saprospiraceae bacterium, assembly GCA_031424115.1. Taxonomy (GTDB): domain Bacteria; phylum Bacteroidota; class Bacteroidia; order Chitinophagales; family Saprospiraceae; genus JAAFJT01. The sequence goes on from JANPGW010000386.1 coordinate 3,873, forward strand.
CTAATATGGTTGTCCTTACGATGCACCATAGAAACACCAGTGCCCGTATTGCACCAAATATTACCATACGCATCTTCCTCAACACCTTCAATACTATTAGCTCCTAAGCCGTCTTTTGCTCGAAATATTTTCTGCAACAAAGGTGTCGGAGAGTGGCAATCAAAATAACAAAGCCCATTATAAGTACCTACCCAGATATCCCCTTTACTGTCAGCCAGTAAAGAAAACGTTTGGGTTGCAGTTAGTTTTGGTGCAATACCTTCGCCATTTTTGAGTGGTATCATTTTTTTTGTTGTCGGGTCAACGTAGCCTAAGAAACCATTAGGGCTACCTAACCACACACGCCCTTCTACATCAGTAGCCGCATCTATTAAAAAAGTGGCATCTGTAAAATGAGCCGCATCTGTTGTATTATTAGAGTAGTGGGTGTATGTTTTTTTAGCGGTATTATACATAAAAACACCGTTACGTCTGGTGGTAAACCAGATATTGCCCTCCTTATCTTCGGTGGCATGAGTAAAACTATTAGACGGTTTATCGGTTGAATAAACTGGTGGTTGTAATATTTTAATTAATCTATTGAGAAGTGTATCGTATTGATAAATAAAATCTTTTGATACTATCCAAAAAGTTTGGCGGCTATCTTTAAAAATGTGCCGTACATGCATTTCTTGTTCTTCATTCGGTAACATAGCAACGGGTAGCACTGTAGTTTTCCCTGTTCTTTTGTTGAGTATGTGCAAGCCGTCGGCGTAGATTGTTCCTATTAATTGCCAATTCGCATCTTCCCACATATCAACTATACTAAATTTTTCTGCATTGTGTCTGCTTGCTTTAACAGGTGTAAACACAAATTTATAGTCGAGCACTTGAATTTTCACTAATCCTTCTTTAGTGATGCACCAAACATTGTCGTCTTTATCGGTTATTATGTTTGCTCCATCAAGGCTGGTTAAGTTTGGATTATCTTTATGGTTGTAAAAGAAAAACTGTTTGGTTATTTTGTTAAAAACCCCTAAACCTTTATAATAAGGTATCCACAATTCATTCTTATTTTTTACTGCCATAGATGTAATAATATTGTGCAAATTATTGTATGTTTTATCCGCATCTGGTAAATACCGAACCCATTTATTGGTTTTTGTATTATAACCAGACAGTCCGCCCGCCCACGCACACAACCACAGCATCTCTTTATCAGCAATAATTTTACCGAACAAATCATATCGAACCATATTCTTTTGTAAAGGTTTCTCCCGAATTGGAGTCATGAGTTCTGTCGTTGGATTAAACTGATATAAACCGTCATGAGTTGCCAACCACAGCAAACCAGTTGAATCTTCGTGAATATCATACACACTGTTGTAAATCTTTCTAAATTCAGGCGGATAGAAAGTGCTTTTTTCCGCTATAACATTAAAGACACAAAAAGTATCCTGCTGAATGTCCGCTTTTATCAAACCTTTCCGTGTAACGGTTATCCAAAGTTGCCCTTTACTATCGAAATACAACAACTCGACTTCTCCTGCTGCCAAAGCCGCATCATGGGTAGTATGTACCGTGTAATTTTTAAAAATACCAGTCGCAGGATTAAAACAAGCTAACCCGCCGCCCAAAAAACTCATCCAAATACAATGTGTGCTGTCTTCTGCAAGACGTGTAATGGTATTGACAATTGCAGGGTCGTTATAGGAACGAAAAGCATAGCCATCGTAACTCAACAAACCATTGGTCGCTCCAAACCACAGCAACCCATTTTTCGCTTGCAATAAGGCAGAGACACGCCCCTTGCTAATGCCGTTGGTTTCGTTGTAAACCGTGACATTCAGTGCGGGCGGCAATTGGGTAACACCTTTTGGAGGCAGCCCAAAAAATATGAAGGTTATTAGAATGTAACGCATAGTTATCAAAATTACATAACAATGCCCCATAAGCCCAATAAAGTCAACGCTTTTCTTATTGAAATGTCATAAATATCGTTTAAACTGTGGGGCAACTTAAA
>JANPGW010000387.1:0-3604 GCA_031424115.1 Saprospiraceae bacterium
TAGTGTAAGTATAATTGTCAGTTGCCAAAACTACCGCCATAATAGCGCCTGGCGAAGCAATACCGGGCATCGCAACAGGGAAAATAGTGACGTGATTATAATCTTTGAGCAGATATTTCTCTTCTTCCCCTTTTCCATGCCCAAAGACCATCGTTAAGGCAAATTTAAACAAAATAATGCCACCTGCAATTTGAAAAGCCGGTAATGTGATATGCATTGATTCCATGATTAATTGCCCAATCACGATAAAAAACACCAATACACCCGTCGCAATAAGGCTGGATTTTATGGCAATTTTCTTCTTGATATCATCTTCAAATTGTTTTGTCGCTTCTAAAAAAATGGGAATAGCACCGATGGGGTCAATGACCGCAAAAAGGAAAAAGAAAGTTTTGAGTAGTTCTATCATAAGGTCTGGGTTTTATTAAAGAAATATTAGTTTTTTAACTAAATACTGAGGGGTGATACTTTTCATTCCTCTTAATCATTCAACAAAGTGCCAACACACACCCGCAATATCAATAACATTCACCTCTTTGCCGTAAGGTTGTTGAGTCGGTTTAGTGACTCGAATGCCATATTTTTCAGGTAATTTTTTATTATTGACATCCTTCCAAAACGCATCGGCATCGCTTATGCCTACACTGATCATGAAATTTTCTGCAAAGGATTGGTTATCATATTTTTGTAAGATAAAACGACAGTCATCCTTTTTAAATGAAACATAATCACCACTATCCCAAACTATTTCAAAGTCTAATTCTTGAAAAAGCTGTTTAGAGGCTTCAAAATTGCTTCCAGATGGCACAAACGGTTGGAGTGAAAGAAATTTCATTATTGGGTAAAATTAAAAGGTGATATAAATCTAAACGGATAAAGCCTGTTTATTGTATTTATTCCGATATTCCACGGGCGTCAAACCCGTAATTTTTTTAAAAACATCCCTAAAAGCTTTAATATCCGTATAGCCTACATCAAACATGACTTCATTGATATTTTTACGATTCGTTTCAAAACTCCGTTTGGCTGCTTCTACTTTCACGCGTTGAATGTACTCAATTACTGTATTATTTGTCGCTTTTTTAAAACGCCTTTCAAAGCTGCGTCTGCCGACCACAAATTTATCCGCCAATTGGTCAACCGATATTTTATCTGTAAAATGCTGCTCAATAAATGTTTGAGCCTGTTTTATTTCGTGGTCTTCATGTTCTTTTTGACCTTGAAACATCATAAAATCGGATTGGCTATTCCTATCAATATCAATGACAAAAAATTTAGCAGCCAGGATGGCTGTTTCTCTATCCGTATATTTTTCAACCAAATAAAGCAATAAATTCCAATAAGAATTAGCTCCGCCACTCGAATAAATGCCTTGCTCTTCCGTGATAATACTACCGTTCACCAATTCCACATCAGGAAACATAGCTCTGAATTGATTGGCAAAAAGCCAATGTGTCGAACATTTCTTACCCCTCAGTAATCCCGTTGAGGCGAGCATAAAAGCGCCGATACAAAGCGACGCTACCTCCGCCCCTTTATTATATTTGTCAATAATCCATGGGATAAAGGCTTTATTGGTGGTCAAAGCCACATTTAAATCACCGCTCAATGCAGGTATAAATATTAAATCTGTATTTTTAACCTCCTCCAAAAGTTTATCTGTATGGATTGAAAACAAGCCATTATTAAGCTTTATTTCTTTTGATAAGCCTATCAATTGCACATTGAACAAGGCAGGTTTACCCGCAGCCTCCAAAAATTGATTCACTGCGCTAAACATGTAAAGAGGGTCACTAATGGCAGCTAACACCGCTGACTCCGGTACGAGTATGGAAATATGTTTCATAAAGCAAAGATAAACAATTTGTTTGTCGCAAACAACCCCTCTGTTTGTCGTTTATACCACTATTTTACTAATTTTTAAAACTTTATGTTTGCATTATATTTTAAAAACGTAAAAAATGGAAAACTTTAAGATTGAAAAAGACATCAACGTCGTGTATATAAAGGCAACATCTTTTCCAGATGGGGTTTTAGCGGCACATCAAAAGCTACATTCTATTGTACCTTTTACAAAAGAAAGGGGGTATTATGGTATTTCTTACGGAGATACTGAAGGCACGTCCCGAGAACTCGGCGGGGGTATTATTTACAAAGCGGTAGCCGAAATTTTGAGTGGTGAAAAATATGATTTAGAAACTTTTACAATCAAAAAAGGAAATTACCTTAGTGTAATATTAAAAGACTATCAAAAAGATATTTCGAGTATCGGTAAAACTTTTCAAAAAATGTTGACTGAACCGCGCATTGATGCCAATGGTTATTGCCTTGAAATTTACCTCAATGATAAAGATATGCAGTGTTTGGTAAAATTGAATGATGATTAAAGATTCAAAGTAGATTTTTTCATACATATTGAAATTGAGTTCAGTAAGGGGCATCGCCCCGACAGCTCGGTAGAAATAGCGACAAATGAGCATTTTTATCGCGGCAGAGCCGCATAAGAATAAAATGTTATGCGGCTCTGCCGCGACATAATACTTAACATTCCGATAATTCTACCGAGCTGTCGGGGCGATGCCCCTTACTGAACTCAATTTAGATTTTTTAAAAAATACAAAATGGAAAAACATATTGATATAGATACATATATAGCCACTTTCCCAGAATCTACCCAAAAAATTTTGGAACAGGTACGGGCTACAATTAAAAAAGCGGCACCGGATGCGGAAGAAGCCATCCGATATGGCATGCCGACTTTTAGGCTCAATGATAGCAATTTGGTATTCTTCGCGGGCTACAAAAATCACATTGGTTTTTATGCAACACCCACGGGTCATGAGGCTTTCAAAGAGGCTCTGTCTATCTATAAACAAGGGAAAGGCTCGGTTCAATTTCCGTTGGATAAACCCATACCGTATGATTTGATTACTAAAATTGTGCAATTCAGAGTACAAGAAAATATAGAAAAAGCCAAATTCAAAACCCGAAAAATATGAAAACGAATAAATTAACCGACGAAGAACAAGTCACCGAACATATCCAAAAACTTGATCCTGCATTGGCTGAAATAATTGAAACGATTCGGCAAATTATTTTAAAAACGGATAAAGAAATCGGTGAGCGCATCAAATGGAATAATCCCAGTTTTTATTACACGGGCGAGATGAAACCCTTTGACCCCAAGGAATACAAGCGTGAAATTCTCGTTATGAACCTGCATAAAGGGAGAATAATGCTTGTGTTTCCAAGCGGCGCGAAAGTAAGTGATACTTCGGGCTTACTCGAAGGCTATTATAAAGATGGACGAAGACTGGCGATTTTAAATGATATCGATGATGTAAAAGCCAAAGAAAATGCCTTACATAACGTTATAAAAACTTGGCTAACATTAGTGGAAAAATAAATTTATATTAAATCAAATTAAAAATCATGAAAAAGCTTAATTTTTCTATTCACATCAATGCGCCTAAAAGTAGAGTTTGGCAAATTCTCTGGGATGATGCCACTTATCGTCAATGGACAGCCGTTTTTCAGGAAGGCTCTCATGCTGTATCCGATTGGGAAGAAGGCAGTAAAGTGCTATTTATGGGCAACGATAATA
>JANPGW010000388.1:0-11871 GCA_031424115.1 Saprospiraceae bacterium
AGTTAAGGCACTTGAATTAATTCAAGAAAATTAGATTTGCTTTATTTTATGGAAAAAACGGTAAAATACTGAGGGGGTACTTTTTTATGTTAGAAATCGCATATTTTTATTTATAAAATGAAACCTTGTGGCTACCTTTGCAATATTAATTTCTGAACATACATTTTGAACGCAAAAATGGGGAATATTAAAAGGTTGATTCGTAATTGAACTTATGTTTGGTATTTCTTCGCTCTCAAAAAAACGTTTCGGAATTCTAATAACTCCGAAACGTTGTATCATTTTTGTTTTTCATTATTACTTACCTCCATAAATTATCGGGTTACATCACGTTTACCTTTAGAGAAATAAAATATGACTAATTTTGAGACACTGGCGGAAAATCTTTTAATGAAGGGATAAAAAGCTTGGATAACAACGGGCGACTTATCAGATGTTTAAATTTAAAAAGGAAAAATGCATGAAAATATCGGCAACTATCCCTATTTGGGAGTTAAGAGAAATGGGTAATCATCATTTTGGCACAAATGATAGCTATTTCTTTAAATCTCAATTACACGACCTTTTTCATATTAATAAATTGGAAGATTATAGAGAAAAAATGTCTTTTCCTTTGCCACCACATCGCAAGGCCGTCTATGATTTCTTGTTTCTGACCAAAGGGACAATGCAGCGCAGTAAGTCATTAAATCCTTACGAAATGGGTGAAAATACTTTTTTCTTTTTACCTGCTTATCAGATTACGGAGTCTGAATGGATGAGTGAAGATATTGAAGGTTATTTCTGTCATTTCAATTTTGAGATTTTTAATGCTCATTTACCACAACATAATATCGTACGCGATTTTTCATTTTTACAATTCATTAGTGACCCCATTGTTGAAGTTAATGAAGCAACAAAACCATTCATAATCACCATTTTACAGCGGCTTGAATTAGAATATCTAAAAGACAAAGCGTGTGATTTTAACATTGTAACGGCTTATTTATTCGCTCTGTTTACTGAATTAAATCGTTTTTATGACCGCTCTGTATTGGTCAAAAAAAATTCAGCTTTGGTCATTACGCAACTTTTTAAAGACGCGTTGGCGCGTTTTATCTATGAAAAACAAAAGATTACAGAGTATGCCGACTTGCTCAATATATCCCCGAATCATCTGAATAAATGTACAAAAGCCACCACTGGCAGACTTGCACAAGATTTATTGTATGAAATGATTTTGTTGGAAGCAAAAGTGTTGCTTAAACAAACAGATATGCCAATCAATGAAATTGCTTATAAATTGACGAAACAAGACCACAGTAATTTTACCCGATTCTTTAAAACGCATACAGGGATAAAACCACTTGTCTATCGAAATAAAACTTAGTTTTCGTTTACATGGATTGAATTTGACCATTTATAAATTCGATTCAACTATTTCACACCGAGTAGTAGAATTAATTTTGCGTTTAAGAAAATATACAAAATTTTCTATTGAAATTTAATTATTTTTAAGACTAAACAACACAACGGTTGAAATGGAAAATAAAGGAAAAAGAATAGCTGTAATCGGCGCGGGACCTGGCGGTATTGCGGCAGGTATTGCTTTAAGTCAAGCAGGTTTTGATGTCAAAGTTTTTGAAAAAAGCTCGACTATCACACCTCTGGGTGGTGCTATCATTTTAAATGCCACGGGTATTGTCATCATGCGTAATTGGGGCATCAACGTAGATGAGATTTTTGCTGCCCGCGAGCCACAATTCCGCCGTTATGACGGTCATGTTCGAGTGAAATTTGAATTGGATAAAGCTGTTTTAGATAAAGCGGGTGTCACTGGTTGGCAGTCGGGCATGATGCGCGCTGAATTGTATGAACGTATGTTAAAAGTTGTTCCCGATGGCATACTTATAACAAACCATACGCTTGCGAAGCTTGAAGAACAAAAAGACGGCATAAAACTCCATTTTGAGAATGGTAAAAGTTACGAAGCGGATTTGGTGATTGGCTCTGATGGTATTAATTCGACCGTCCGAAAACTCCTTTGGGGTGAGGACGAACTCAAACATTTGGGCATTGCCGTTTGGTTGGGTTGGTGCGAATTAGATGGCACAAGCCGCACGAATATCGTCATTCAGCATGACCGTAAATATCAGTTTGGTTATGCGCCTTTGATTTATAGAGGTAAAAAATGTTATGAATGGTGGTTTGTGGAGAAGTGTACCGAAACACAGGAAATGCCTAAAGATGTCATGGGTTATGTTAAAGAAAGGGTTGGTCATTTTGCAGAACCTTCTGCGGAAATTTTAGCACATACAGACCCGTCTCACCAATTATTCAGATGGGTTGTCAAGTATCGTGACCCGCTTAAAAAATGGTCAAAAGGCAGGGCTACAATTATGGGTGATGCGGCGCATCCGACTTCACCTTATGCGGCTTATGGCGCAGGAATGGCAATAGAAGATGCTTTTTTCTTAGCAAAATTTTTAAAAGGAAGAGACCTTTCCGATATAACTTCTTTGCAAGAAGGATTACAAAAATATGAAGATGAACGCTTGGCGTTTACGAATAAAACCACCGCTTTTGCGCGCGGTTTGGGTAAATTTTACCATGGTTTACCTGCACCTTTGGCATATTTGAGGGATTTGTTTTTGGACAATTCATCAAAACCAGGCAAGGAGATAGCCAAAGGTTATACAGAAGAAGCGGTATCTATTTTAAGGGCAATTCTTGATGAATAAAATGAAAAAACATATCTTAATTAATGAAATTTTAATTTTTTAGAGGCTTTTTATTGCCTAATATTTGAAGCCGCTTGCAAGAGTATATTTTTTGCTCCCAATCAAAAATTAAAAAATCCACACCGTGCAATCAGTTTGGTAATATGGCGGCTGACGGACTTCTATGAAACATTTTCGCTAAATTCATTGAGACAGAATTACTAATTCTGTCTCACTTTTTTTACAATTACGGCAGTTTTGACAACTATTTTGCTAATAATAGTCTGGTTTTTGAGACAAAAGTTATGAATACTGTATTTGAACGCTTGATGAGTCCCTACTCGGTTGAGGTATTCGACATTTTATTTTTATTTCCAATTAAAAACAAGGAAAAACCTCATTTATACTGAGGGGTATCCTAAAAGTCAACATTTATTTGAAAAGCATAAAAAAAGCGACTTCCACCAGAAGCCGCTTTTTTTATGCAAAATACTAAGGGGGTCAAAAACCCACAAACGCTTGATTATCAAACCGATAGTCAAGCGTTTTTTTGTTTAGAAAGTTAAAATATTGAGGACATGCTTTCACATTCAACACAATCAGCCTGTACAAACTATTCATCAACTTTTTCAAATAAGACATTCATCGTCAGTGCTTTTAAAAAAAAGTGATTGTAGGGGCTGTTTCCGAGTCCATAAGGCGAAATGAATACGGGCCAAACAGCTTTTTTTTGGGTGGTATTACTACTAAATTGCGCTATTTTGTTTCTCAACGCCATATCATATTTTTGAGTAATGACAAAAGGAGCTTGACTGTATTTTATTTCAAAAAGATTGACTACTTTATCTGCCCTATCAATCACCAAGTCTATTTGAGCGTCTGCATTTTGCCAAGAAAAACTACTACTTAAAACGCCACTGATGCCCAATGCTTTTTTGATTTGTGGAATATGATTGAAGCAAACTATTTCGAAGGCATAACCCGCCCAGTTGTTATATTTGGGACTATTATAATATTTTAACCAATAATTTTCTTCCAATATTTTGGGATTGAGATTGTTGTAAAAAAGACAAAACGGGTCTATCAATTGAAACATACTACCTTTTGATTTTTTCTCGATTGGGGTGTATTTTTTGATAAAATTGCTGAGTTCCAAGTCTATCAGTATTTTGCTCAAACTGCCGCCGTCGCTTATTTTGGTTATTTTGGCAATTTCTTCTCTTGTTAGTCCTTTATTTTTAGTAGCAATCGCCTCAACGACATTTATATAGTATTGATATTTTCTAAAAAGTGATTTAAAAAGCATCTGATACTCCATTGCCAAAAAAGCATTTTTGCCAAAACAAAGTTCGTTAATATTTTGAGCAGGGCTTAGTTCTTTTGAAAATTGGTCGAGATAAAACGGAATACCCCCAAATACCATATATGCCTCAATACATTGTGCCTGATTGTATTGAAAACCTTTTTCCGAAAAAAATTGGAAACACTCTTCAAGCGTAAAAGGCTCTACTTTAATTCTTGCAGTTACGCGATTGTATAAACCGCCCGTGTTGTTAAATAATTTATTGACTATCCAAGAAGTTGCCGAACCACAAACTATAAATAAAATGTCTTTTCGTGCCGATGCCCAACTATTCCAAAAATACTCTAAGCCAAGCAAAAAATCAGACCCCGAAGTGTCCATCCACGGCAATTCATCTAAGAATATTACTTTTTTTTGATTGTCTTTTATTTTTGAAAAAGCCTTAATCAACTCATTAAAAGCATCATACCAGTTGTTGATGGCAGCGTTTTCATTAAAAAACGCCAACTGATTAGTCATATTCGTTACAAAATTGTTGAGTTGTTTATTTCTATTGCCATTTAATAACCCTGTGCAGTAAAAAGTAAAATTATTTTGGAAATACTCTTTTATCAAAAAAGTCTTACCCACTCTCCTACGACCATAAACAGCCATAAAATGAGAGCGGTCTTCATTAAAATATCTATCTATTTGCTTCTTTTGAGCTTCTCTTCCTATGAGTTTCATATCCAATTTTTAAGTGAAATAATATTGATTGAGCGAAATGTACGTTTTAAAACAAGATTTAGCTCAAAGATATAATATTTAAAGCGAAATCTATTTTTTTATTTAACATTTCGCTCAAAAGGAGACATGAAACACCGATAGCATTGGACAAAGAGTGCTTGGTTTTGAATAAATATCATTCTGTATTGAGGGGGGTAAAACCCACAAACGCTTGATTATCAAACAGATAGTCAAGCGTTTTGGCGTTAAAAAGAGTAAAAATACTGAGGGGGTATAAAACACACAAACGCTCCTGCAAAACACCATCATATAGACTTTTATACTGAGGGGTCCCTTCCAAACGCTATTTCGCTTTAAAAGTCCACGTGACTTTAGTGATTGACACCAATTCGCCCGTTGCTTGCACGCCGTGCGAGACCATCGTAATCGTTTGTGGTTCCTTTGTCTGAATGGCGCGTTCGACGACTTCAAAGACTTCTGCGCCTTGTTCGCAGGTAAAAGTGGTCTTAGAAATGGCTTTTTTTGTAAAATCCATTTCAATATGACTCACCAGCATTGAAATCTTGCCACGCCCTTCGATTGCCAATAAACCCAAAGCACCCGTAGAAAGCTCCGCCGCCGCCGCTTGTGCCGCAAAATAGATGGATTTGAAAGGGTTTTGGCTGCGCCAATGATAAGGCAACGTCACTTCACAGCGTTCAGCGTCCGCTTTTTTAAGACGAACGCCCATAAACCACGCGGCAGGTAATTTATAGAAAAGAAAAAAGCCCATTTTAATTGGATTGTTGATGATCGCCAATTGTCTTACTTGACTTTCTGACAGGGCGAATACTGAGGGGGATGCAATTTTAGTTGTCATAATTTACCGTTAGGCATCGCATGATACCTGTTATTTTTAAATTGTTATTTATGCCCAAATCACATTGTCCTTATGCTCACAATATGCTTTCAACTGGCTGGCATATTTTTGATGAACATTAAAACGTTTCACTTTCAAAGTCGGTGTCAATAAGCCATTTTCAGTTGTAAATGGCTCTTTTGCTATCACAACCGTACTCACTTTGGTGTATCGTGGCAATGTTTCATTGACGGCATGCATGGTTGTTTCAATACTTTTTGCCAATTCTGTTTTGGACTTTTTAGCACCATTTTCAGACGGAACAACAACCATAACAGGTTGTGGCATTCCTAAACCCAGTAAACACAGTTGTTCAATATCCGAGTTGAGACTGAACCCCTCTTCTATTTTTGTGGGAACGATAAATTCTCCTTTTTCAGTCTTGAACGTATCTTTCACCCGTCCTGTAATTGCCAAATAGCCAGTGCTGTCAACTGTGCCAGCATCGCCAGTATGCAGCCAACCATTTCGAATCGTTTCTGCGGTTTTTTCTGGGTCTTTGTAATAACCATTCATCACCATAGGCAATTTGATTAAAATTTCGTCGGTATTTTCGTCAATTTTAAGTTCAAATCCCTCGTGTGCTTTGCCTGTCTTACTGGGTTTTATGCCCCCGACAGGCGTGTAAGTGCCATAGCCAAAACCTTCTGTTTGCCCATAAGCCTCACTCAAAGGAATACCTAATTTTACCCACCAAGCCTTATCATGAGCCGTCATGGGTGCTGCTCCTGTGATACAAATCCTTGCTTTTTCCAAACCTAAAGCTGTTTTTAATTTCTTTCTGATAAAACCATTGACTAAAGGGATGCAGAGTAGCGTGTCTAATTTATTTTGTGGTATTTTGGCTAAGATGCCTTGTTTGAACTTCGTCCAAATGCGGGGAACAGCCAAAAATGCGGTTGGTTTGGTATCTTTCAAATTTTGAGCAAAAGTGTCCAAACTTTCAACAAAAGATATTTCTGCTCCAAAACGAATGGTCATAAGTTCAATCACCCGTTCAGCAATATGATTGAGCGGGAGATAGGAGAAGAAGCGAATTTCATTCTTTTCTTCTAACAAAAGCCAATAAGCCGAAGACGGATGTTGGAGCACGGCAGTAACTCTGTCTTGCGTGAAAAATGCACCTTTGGGTGTACCCGTAGTACCCGAAGTAAAAAGGATAGACCAAACATCGTCCTGTTTTGGAATTGGGTTGCCTTGTAACGGCTTCTCTTTCATCATGGTTTCCCAATCTGTTCCAATATCTATGGTAGGATTTCCAGCATACTGTGGAAATTTCCCAACTTTCACGCTGGGCGGAATACCTGTTTTCATATCGTCCCAACCTTCCACTCTTCCAAAAAGAACTAAGTCAATATCTCCCAATTCGATGACTTCTTTTAATTGTTCTCCCGTCAAATTGGCATAAAACGGCACACTCACAAAACCAGCCATCATAATGGCAATATCGGCTATCAACCACTCTCGACAGTTTTTAGAAACAATACTGATATGTGCTTTTTCTTTTGGGCATTGTTTTCTGAGCCAAGTGGCTAACCTGCGGGCTTTGTCGCCTGCTTCTGCCCAAGTGTAAGTTTCCCAACTATCACCAAATGGCTGATGTAAAAAAGGACGATTTGCCTTTTCTTTTTCAAATCTATAGAAATATTCTACTAACGTTATGTCATACATAGTTTTACTTTTTTTTGAAAAAATCTTGGAGCGTACTTCTAAATAACTCGTGATTCTTCTGTAAAAAAAAGTGAGTTCATCTTCTTTGGATTTTAAATGTTAATGGTTCTAAATTCATCAATCACCTCTTTTACTGATTTTACTGAGGGGATATTTCCAACGCCTTTTCCAGCTTGCCAATACTGCACGCTGTCGTCGAAGGCGGCTTTGTTGTATTTTTTTAAGCCTCGACTCATCAAATACATACGAGCGTATTTTTTGAGTTTATCATGTTTCAGCATAAAATTGATAATCGGACCTGTTCGGAGACCGCCTTTCATAATGTCGTCCGTTTTTATCATGGAGGAATTATTACCCGCAATTTTGTTCGTCCAAACAATGTCTTTTTCCTCAGCATTGACTATAGCCTGTTTGTAAGCATTGGACACTTTACATTCATGGGTTGCCAAAAATCGAGTACCCATTAGCACGCCTGCATATCCCATCTCCAATGCTTTTTGATAATCTTCTTTATTACTAATACCTCCAGCACATATCAAAGGAATATGGACATTCTTTAATTCTTCCATAAATTGTTCTGCTGATTGAACGCCTGTTTGACCACCTGCTCTCCAATTGAGACAAATCAAACCATCTACTCCAGCATCCATCATCGCCAAAGCCACCTTTTTATTATGTACATCATGATAGACCTTTATGCCATTCTCTTTTGCTCTTTTGATAACCTCGTGTGGTTTTCCCAAGGAAGTCAAAAAGAATTTGATGTCTTCTTCAATCGCTATTTCCATCCACGTTTTCATCTGCTCGTGGTATTTTTGGTTAGCACCTCCGAAAATGGTGAAATTCACCCCAAATGGCTTTTTAGTGAGTTGCTTTATCAATTGCAAACCTTTACGAAAATCATGACCGTATAATGAAGTCATGGTAACGGGCTGAACCACGCCAAAACCGCCCGCTTCTGAAGCGGCTGCAATCAATTCGGGATTAGAACCCGGATACATAGGTCCGCAGATGATTGGCACTTTTGCGCCGGAGTCTTGTAAAAATTGTTGAGTTGTTAGTTTCATATCTTCTTAATTAGACTTACATTTTGATTAAAACCATCGGTCAATCAACTTCGATTGACTTTCCAATGCGTCTTTAAATTCTTTTTTCAATCGGTCAATCAATTCTGAAGCAGGAAGATTATCCTTTATCGTTGCCACCCCTTGACCTGCTGACCAGATATTTTTCCACGCCTTAGCTTCACTATCTGTTGCTTTACTAAAATCCATTTTTGATTTAGATGCCCACAGTTCCTCAGTAATGCCCGCCGCTTCTAAACTTTGTTTGAGATAATTACCATTGACTCCTGAAATGGCACAAACCTTCGGAAGTTCGGTTGTTTAATGCGGTGATGCTTCCCAGTACGCCATTTTTACAACATGCCAATAATAAGTCCACTTGCGAGACAATAAACATCGGTGCAGTAACAACTGGTACTTGTAATTGCGTTAAGAGTTCTTGTTTTGCCATTTTTTAAAATTTTATGAGGCAAAAATAGGTCGCTAAAAAAGTTAAGGCACTTGAATTAATTCAAGAAAATCAGATGCAGTGCTTTATTTTATATGAAAAACGGTAAAATACGGAGGGGGTGTAAAACGCAAAAAGCCCATGAAAAACACGTCGCATGGGCTTTTATACTGAGGGGGTAAAATTATGTTCTAATAACCTAACCCAAATCCAAATGGATAAAGCGGGTCTTTTGAATCATAAGGCACATCTTCTTTTTGCTTCAAAACGGCATCCATTGAAGACGGCAATTCAAAAGGCAACTTCCCTGTAGGTTTAAATTGTCCAAAAATCAAGTCCAAAATAATATCGTCTTGACTGCTAAAATCAGCGATAACGGCTTTGCTTTGGGCATTGATTTCAGGAAAAACGGCGGGTCTTTCCAAATTTATCACCGTAATTGTCGGTTTTGATTGAATCAATTTCAATAATTCAGCTTTTTCATTATCTGGAAAATCAAGTCTGCCTTGATGAAAAATACGTTCTACAACATACTTACCCGAACCTGCGTCGGCTCTAAAAGGCGTATTCAATTTTAAAATAATCACATCTGCCTCTTTCGCGCTTGTCGTCACATTCGCATATTTTTTAGTTTCTTCTTTATCAAAACCTTGAAGGTAGATTTTGGTCGCAGCTTTTAAAGGCAAAGTAGAATTGTCATTTTTCAACAAAACCAATGAACGCCGTTGCGATTCCCACCCGCGCTCCATAAATTTTTCATTGCCAACGATAGCAGCGTTTTCCGTTTTCAGATAAGGATTGTCAAAAAGCCCTAAACGGAATTTCTCTTTAAGTATTCTTTTGACCGAAGTATTGATGCGTTCTTCGCTAATTTGACCCGATTTGACCAAATCAATGATAACCTCTGGAATCGCTTCGCCGCCAAACATATCGCAACCCGCATTGAGTATTTTAGCGACACGTTCTTTAATGGATAGATTTTCCACGCCATGTGCCGAAGCGGGTTTCATCACTATTCCAAATACACCTTGGTCTGAAACCAAACCCCAATCGGTGCAAATGATACCCTCAAAATGATATTGCTCTCTTAAAAGCCCAGTGACGATTTGTTTATTGTAGCCAAAACCAACATCTTCATTGGTTTGACCAACTGGAATACCGTAGTAAGGCATCATTTGAGCAACATTTGCAGCAAAAGCCCCTTTTTCAAACGGAATCAAATGATAATTGAAATTATTACCCGGGTAAGCTTGTTTCCCTGGAGGAAAATGAGCATCCATACCATCTTTTTGAGGACCGCCGCCCGAAAAATGTTTTGCCATACATTCCACACTTTGAGGCGTGATGCTATCGCCTTGAAAACCTAAAATATAGGCTTTGGTCATCTTTGCGGCTAATTCAGCATCTTCGCCAAATGTGCCATTGATGCGTGCCCAACGGGGTTCGGTTGCCAAATCTGCCATCGGCGACAGGGATAAATGAAAACCCAATGCGACATATTCTTGACGGGCAATATCGCCAAATTCACGCACTAAAGCCGTATCACCAATGGCTGCAAAACCAAGCGGAGAACACCATTTTGAATAAAAAGGCGTAAAAATACTTGCTCCCGGGGCATTGGGTACACCATGCCGTGGGTCGGTAGCAAGTGTCACGGGAATACCCAATCGGGTGCGTTCTGCCAATTTTTGGATATTATTGTTCCATGCAATCATCGCTTCGGGCGAAGGAGACTGCAGGGTATTAAAATGGTTCATCTTCTTTTTCGCCACCATAGAAGAATTGGCTTCTAACATGAGCGAAAATGGGTTTATTATTGACGTTTCGTTGCTTAACGAGCCGTCATTATTCATTACTGACATTGTGATGAACATAAGCCCTGCCTTTTCTTCCAAGTTCATTTGGCTTGTCAAGTCGTCCACACGGTTAATCAGTGGTGGGCGTGCATCTTCATAAATGTCTAATTTTCCATTTTTATTCAAATCCCGAAAAGTATGCCCTTCGACTGTAATTGTCGGGGCTTCATTCCCCAACAAAGCCATATTGTCGGAATGAGCCATTTTCGATTTGACATATAAAAAGGCAA
Organism: Saprospiraceae bacterium; assembly: GCA_031424115.1. Classification (GTDB taxonomy): domain Bacteria; phylum Bacteroidota; class Bacteroidia; order Chitinophagales; family Saprospiraceae; genus JAAFJT01. The sequence continues at coordinate 10,896 of JANPGW010000388.1, forward strand.
GTGCCACAGCAAAAACAAGCAGTAATACGCCCAGCGTATAAGCTAAAAATTTGACTATTTTTTTCATTAAAAGTTAGTTTTTCAATTAAAAGGGAACGATCACCCCTCATTATTTTAAATACAAAACGCCCGCTGCCGCTATGATTTTTTCTTTGCTTCTATTAAACCAGCGAGACACGACATTTTTATCCAACAATTCAAGATTATCGTTTATTTGTACTTGAAGTTTATTGAACGGCTCAGTACTTGTCTCATAACCGCCGCTTTTATTACGGCTTAGCCAAAGGCGTTTATGCTCGGTTAGAATAGTCGAACAGAGTATTTTCATTTCTGACAATAAGGCTTTATTTTCTGTATCTGCTTGTTGAAGGTGGTAATTGTTGAACTGTTTTAACTTTGCACCCAAAGCAACCATGCGCAGCCCATTTTTATATTCATCTACGATGAGCGTACTATCGGGTCTGTTCAGATGCACCTCAGTCAATTGTTTTTCAAGATTACCCACAAAACTTAAAATCGCTTTGGTGTTATAAATTTTAGGATTATTGAACCGATTTGTCATGGTTGTTTTAAGGGTCTCATCGGGTGGAAGCAAGTCAAAAATGCCCGTTTTCATTTTTTTATCAATGGCATCGAGCATCATTTTATCCATCATACCAAACCGATAAGCCATGCCTGTTGTCGTCATGGACACCATTGGATATTCCTCAAATTGGTCATAACGTCCCATTTCTAAGACCAAATCACCCATTTTATTGCTCTTATCGTTAAAAGCTACTTTGCTCAAATAACTGCCCAAAGCCACTTGGTTTTTGCTTTCATTGTGCCAACTAAGCGCCGCCGCATACGCCAAACCCGCATAACTGACCGTCAAATATTGCAAATGTGGTGTATCTCCCCAATCGGTCATCAACATACCGTCTGCGCCGTATTTTATGCCATTGGCGATGGCATTTTCAACATTGCTCATCATATT
>JANPGW010000389.1:0-41339 GCA_031424115.1 Saprospiraceae bacterium
GCACTAAGCACCAACAACCAAGCACCATTTTAAGCAAATTGAAAAGCGGCTTCGTGTAAGGCTTTCACAATTTTTTCATTTTCGTCGGGCATTCCAATGGTGATTCTCAAACAATTATCGCATAAAACAACATTGTTCCTATTCCTAACGACTATTTCTTTGGTCAAAAGGTAATTATACAGAGCATCGGCTTGGGCAACTTTTACAAGTAGGAAATTGGCATCCGATGGGTAAACTTTCTCGACTACATCAAGAGCAGCTAATCGTACTTGCAAGATTTCTCTTTCTGCCAATATTTCGGCAACTTGCTTATTCTTTTCCGCTTCATTTTTTAAAGCATCGAGAGCCGCTTGCTGAGTAAGTTGATTGATATTATACGGCGGTTTTACCTTATTCATCAAATCAATAATCTCTTTACTGGCGAATGCCATACCCAGCCGAATAGCTGCTAATCCCCACGCTTTTGAAAAAGTCTGCATTACCACCACATTCGGGAACGTAGTGACCCACTCAATACAACTGGGCTGTTTTGAAAAATCGGTATAAGCCTCATCTATCACCACTATGCCTTCAAAATTATTGACGAGATTTAAAATCGCCCCCGAATCAACCGCATTGCCCGAAGGATTATTCGGACTGCAAATAAACAAAATTTTTGAGCGTTCATTAGCCCCCTTCAGTATTTTATCTATTTCAGGTTGAAAATTTTCATTCAAATTCACTTTTATTACCTCCACATCGCATGTGTCTGCACTCACTTGATACATGCCATAAGTGGGAGGCAGTGTCACAATATTATCCACCCGAGGTTCACAAAAGATGCGCATCAAGACGTCAATTACCTCATCAGAGCCATTGCCTAAGAAAATATGCTCGGGAGCAATGCCTTTTATTGTCGATAATTCCGTCTTCACGGCCCAAGCCAAAGGATCGGGATAGCGGTTCAGACCATTATTGTTTGGGTTCTCATTGGCATCTAAAAACACCGATGCCACGCCTTTAAACTCATCTCGCGCCGATGAATAGGCTTTCATTTTAAGAATATTAGGACGAACTAATTGTTTGATATTCATTGGTAAATTGATTTTTAAAGTTTATTGCCAGAATTTTTCTGTTGTAGGAAATTTATTCAAGTCCTGCATTTATACAGTAAAAACATTATTTTTGTAAAAAATAATTAAGATGACCACACAAGCAGCGAATATTCAACCTTTAACACCTGTGAAAAAAAAATATAGTCGCCCACTATTGCCACTCACTTTTGAAAAGCGGATGGAAAAGGGAGCTATTTTATGTGTCCCCGCTACCGTTGATGACTATATTGAATATTTAAACAAATGCGATTATAAAATTCAATATAGTCGTGGCAACATGTGGTCATTTATCGAAATAGATGAACAAACAGGAACTATTATGGGAGAAGCTGCACCAATACACGAACAAGTTATCAATCGTTTAGCACGATTATTAGGCAATTTGCTTGATGAAGGCAATAGTGAATTTTCAACTTTCGGCTGCAATATCAAGGTTTATATTGAGCGACACAATGGCTATTATAATCCCGATATGGCAATCGTAAAAGGCGAACCTCAATTCATTAAACACAAAGCCAATAAGAAAACGGCGACTTCTCTTATCAATCCGACATTCATCATTGAGGTTTTATCAAGAAGTACAGAAAGTTTTGATAAAATCAATAAATTAGCGGATTATCAAAAAATCGAAACTTTAGAACAAATAATATTTGTTGAACCTAACTATACTTGGGTTTCAACTTTTATCCGTCAAGCCCCTCAACAATGGCTCAACCTCATTTTTGAAAGCGAAACCGATAAAATGCCGGTTTCAGATAAAGGAGAAATTGCCATCAGTGATATTTATAAAGGACTTATCCGATTCGATGTTTCAAAATTAGAGACTCGCTAAACGGATAGAAACCGCTCTTGCATGGGCATCCAATTGCTCGGCTTCTGCCATCGCTATCACTACAGGACCGATATTTTTTAACCCCTCAGTACTCAGCTTCTGATAGGTGATTTTTTTCACAAAACTATCGACCGAAACACCTGAATAGGCTTTTGCATAGCCATTCGTGGGCAAAGTATGGTTTGTGCCGGAAGCATAATCACCGACAGATTCGGGTGAATAATGACCGATGAAAACAGACCCCGCATTCACTACCAACGCCGCCAAATCATCAGCATTTTGGGTCGATAGAATTAAATGCTCCGGCGCATATTCATTTGAAATCGCCATCGCTTCATCATCATTTTCAACAATAATAGAAATACTGTTTTCTAAAGCCTTGCGGGAAATATCCGCTCGTGGCAAACTAAGTAATTGATTATCAATGCTTTTAAAAACATTTTCAACAATCGTTTCATCATATGCCAATAGTACAACTTGACTGTCAATGCCGTGCTCCGCTTGCGAAAGTAGGTCAGCAGCCACGAAATCCGGATTGGCCGTTGCATCAGCAATGACCATCACTTCACTGGGGCCCGCGGGCATGTCAATGGCTACCCCCTCAGTATTAATGACTTGTTTAGCGGCAGTCACATATTGATTTCCGGGTCCAAATATTTTAAACACTTGCGGCACTGTTTCAGTGCCGTAAGCCATTGCACCAATCGCTTGAACACCACCAATTTTGAATACTTTTGAAATGCCCACTGATTGAGCAGCAAAAAGAATCGCGGGGTGAACGTCTCCGTCTGCTTTGCAAGGAGTGCATAAAATGACCTCTTTACAGCCCGCGATTTGGGCAGGAATACCCAGCATCAAAACAGTTGAAAAAAGCGGGGCTGTGCCGCCCGGAATGTACAAACCTACTTTTTCAATACCGACACTTTTCCGCCAGCATTGAATACCTGCCATAGTTTCAATGATTTTCGGCTCGGAAACTTGGCGGCTGTGAAAGCGCTCGATGTTTATTTTAGCCGTTAAAATGGCTGATTTTAATGCACTCTCCAATTGATTTCCCGCTGTTTCAAACTCTTTTTCAGTCACTTGAAAAACCTCTAACGGGGATTTATCAAATTGAGCAGCGTATTTTTTAACAGCAGCGTCACCATTATTTTTTATATCGTTTAAGATATTTCTGACGGTGCCGAACAACGCAGTAGTGTCCATTGCGGGGCGTTTCAAGATGTTTTTATAGTCATTTGGGCTAATGCCACTAAAAATTTTCATGGTTTATAGGTGTATGTTTGGGCTTTTGAAGCCATTTTTTTGAAATTGTTATCTGAATACCCAGAAAAAATATTAACATGTTCGAAGTGTAGTTTTGGGTAAATTATTCAGAAATACAGTTTTTTTTCCTGTCTTGAAATTAATAAGATATCTTTTTTCGGAACAAGTTCCGCACTACTACACAATCATTTTTTCAATCGGTACTACTAAAATGCCCTGAGCACCTGCATCTTTTAAGTCATCAATAACATCCCAAAAGGTCTCTTCGTTCAGAACGGAGTGAATCGCAGACCACCCTTCAGTAGCAAGTGGCACAATAGTCGGGCTTTTCATGCCCGGCAGAACACGAATGATGTTTTCGAGGGAAGTATTCGGTGCATTCAAAACAATGTATTTATTGGATTTAGCGGTCATGACGGCGTTGATGCGGAATAATAATTTATCCAAAATCCGACATTCTTCAGCATCCATTTCGCGATTAGCCACCATTACAGCCTCCGATTTCATAATGGCTTGTACTTCTTTCAGACCGTTGCTTAAGAGCGTGCTACCCGAACTAACGATATCACATATCGCATCCGCCAAGCCGATATTAGGCGCAATCTCTACGGAACCACTGATAACATGGATTTCAGAAGTTACACCATTCTCAGCCATATAATCATTGAGGATATTCGGATACGACGTTGCAATTTTTTTACCGTTAAAATATTGCAGACCTGTGTATTGCTCAGATTTGGGTACGGCTAATGACAGGCGACAGCGGCCAAAATCCAAGCGTCTTATAATATCAATTTTTGCCTTGCTTTCCACGACTACATTCTCTCCGAGGATGCCCAAGTGAGCAATACCATCAGCAACATATTCCGGAATATCATCATCGCGGAGAAATAAAACATCCAACGGAAAATTGGAAGCCGATGCCAAAAGAGCCGATTTACCGTTTTTTACATCAATGCCACATTCTTTCAAGATACTGAGGGATACTTCGCTCAAGCGCCCTGATTTTTGAATCGCTATTTTTAACCTTTTACTCATTTTTATATTATTGATAATTAATTGTTTAATCGTGGTTCGGATATTCGTTATCCGTTAATCGTGATATGTTATCTGTTATCCGGATAACGATTAACGGGTAACGAATAACGAATCACGGATAACGGATAACGAAAAAGAGGCTTACCAAGCAAACGGTAAGCCTCTTTCGAGATTTTTATAAAATACTTTTAGTTCATTTTATAAAACGCCATCACCTTTTGCTTTGATTGAGCAATCCAAAATGATGATGATGTTTGATAGAATTCATATTGTAAATCGAAAATATTTTAAAAAGAAAGTGCCTGAATGATTCAGGCACTTGTTTCGTAAGGAAAGTGGGTGGTGAAGGACGGAATCGAACCGCCGACACATGGATTTTCAGTCCATTGCTCTACCAACTGAGCTACTTCACCGGCAGGCTTCTCATCTTTCAGAGATACCAGGCTGCTTCACCAGCCAGCTTTCCTTTCAAAAGCGGTGCAAAGGTAAAAGCATTTTTATCAAATGCAAATTATTTTTTGCTTTCTTTTTTAAAAAAAATCTAACTTGCCTAAAAATTATAAATATGAAACTAAAACCATGGCAGTTTATTGGCTTACCCGTTGGTGCGTTGGCTATTCTTTTTTTTGGCATTGCTTTTTTTATGCATGATGGGACTTGGGCAAAATGGGGCATATTGCCTTTTCTTATTTTAGCCGCCGCTTATGTGATGAGTCCACAGATTAATTGGTGGTGGTACAAACGTCATCCTCCAGCATTACATATTAACATACAACGACTTATAGATGATTATTTTTTGTTTTATAAAAAATTAAACCCTGATCTTAAACAGCGATTTCGGGAAAGAACAGCCCTTTATTTATTGGGAAATGAGTTCATTCGTCCCGTACATCCCGACGACCCTGATGCTACCGCTCATAGAAAACTTGTGCCGGAAGATCTTAAGGCAGCTGTGGCTGCTTTAGCAGTGCAATTATCTTTTGGTAAAGAAAAATTTTTGACCGGTAAATTTGAAAATATCATCATTTACCCGCATCCTTTCCCGACCCCTCAGTATGGTGACGCGTTTCACACCTCCGAAATTTACGAACCGGATGGTGTAATTCTTTTCGCCTCCGATATTTTAATGGCGGGCTTCAACAACCCGCAAGGTTTTTTTAGTGTGGGTTTATATGAGTTCGCCCGCATTTTCAAAATCATGTACCCTTCAGTATCGTACCCGATTTTGGTTGAAACAATTTGGTCTGATTTTGAAAAAATAAGTGGAAAAAGCCGATCAATAATCGAATCAACGGTTGGTTTACCACAATTGGATATTTGGGGCGTGGCCGTCTATCATTTTTTCACTTTCCCTGAACGGTTTCAGAAGCAATTACCCGACGTGTACCAATTGATATCCAATATATTCAATCAAAATCCGATTAATGAATCACATCCGGTTGTAAATTATTGATAAAAATAGAACAAAAGCATGTTTTATGGTAGTTAAAACAATTACTCGATTCACTAATTCTTTCCGGGGTATCCCCCGCGAAGTGTGGTTATTGTCTGTTGTCAGTCTAATCAATAGAAGTGGGGCGATGGTTATTTGTTTTTTAACGCTCTATCTGACCTCTGCCTTACATTTTGATATCAAAAATGCCGGATATATTCTCTCATTTTTTGGAATCGGTTCTATTATTGGCGCCTACATAGGCGGTGTACTAACAGATTTTTATGGCTATTATCGGGTGCAATGGTTAACACTTGTTTTTCACGGGATAGGTTTGTGGACAGTGATGTTCTTTACCGATTTTTGGGTTTTATGTATTGGCATGACGTTGATTGGTATGGTCTCAGAGGCTTTCAGACCCGCTAACTCCGTGGCAATCAAACAGCACAGCGACGAAAAAACCCGTACCCGCTCCATGTCCTTGATGCGGGTGGCAGTTAATTTAGCGATTTCAGTGGCATTGATTGGAGGCGGGTTGTTGGTCGCTTTGGGTTGGAAATGGCTTTTTATCGTTGATGGCTTGACCTGTTTTGGTGCAGCAGCAATGCTTATTTTTTCCTTAAAAGAAAAAAAGCAAATCCCTGCTCGAAATACCCCCCCTCAGTATAACGACTCAAAAAGCGTTGACACCAACACTCGTTCTGCCTATCGAGATAAGAAATATTTACTTTTTATTTTTTCTACTTTCATCGGTGCTACTGTCTTTATGCAAATCATGTGGACAGTACCGGCTTTTTTTAAAGAAGTGTATGGTTGGAACGAAGCAACAATTGGTGCCATTTCAGCCATCAATGGCATAGCGGTCATGACTTTAGAAATGCCGCTTATTTTTCGGATAGAACACAAAAGAAAACCCATGTGGTTTGTCCGATGGGGTATTTTATGTTATGGGATTTCATATCTCGCTTTTACTTTCCCGGCGTCATTATCATGGTATTTAGCCGTTTTTTTTATGATATGCGTATCATTTGGTGAAATATTCGTGATGCCTTTCAGCACAAGTTGGGCAACTAAACAAGGGAGTGAAGCGCGCCAAGGTCAATATATGGCACTTTACACTATTGCCTATTCCACATCGAATGTTATAGCGCCCATGATTGGTACTCAAGTGATTGCCGCATTCGGTTTTAATGCTTTGTGGTGGGTATCAGCAGGATTATCGGCAGTAGCATTTGCGGGGTTTGGCTACCTCGGTAAAATTGAAAAGCGATAGAGAATCTTTAGAATTAAACAAAAAACACCTTGATCCTTTATTTTAAAAACAAAATGTTTGTAAAATAATTAAAAAAAATATTACTTTTGCTTGTTTTTTAAGTCTTCAGGATTAAAAGTCAAGAATAATTTTTTATCAGCAATAATGGCAAAAAGAAATACTGCTACACCTGAAAATGGCAACGCAACTAATATCAACGGAGACCATGTCCTCACTTTAGGCAATATGTATCAGGATTATTTCCTTGATTATGCCTCTTATGTGATTTTGGAACGCGCTGTACCGTATATTGAAGATGGTTTAAAGCCTGTGCAACGCCGTATTTTACACGCGATGAAAGAGATGGATGATGGTCGCTACCACAAAGTGGCGAATATCATCGGTCAAACCATGCAATATCATCCTCATGGCGATGCGGCTATCGGTGATGCATTAGTCAATTTGGGACAGAAAGATTTATTAATTGATTGTCAAGGCAACTGGGGGGATATCCGAACCGGTGATGGCGCAGCTGCGGCGCGTTATATTGAAGCGCGGTTGACAAAATTTGCGCTTGATGTAGTTTTTAACCCTCAAACTACTCCGTGGGGGGTGAGTTATGACGGTCGTAAAAAAGAGCCGGTTACCTTACCGGTCAAATTTCCCTTGCTTTTAGCGCAAGGCGTTGATGGCATCGCGGTCGGGCTTTCCACTAAGATTATGCCCCATAATTTTATTGAACTGATAAAGGCAAGTATTGACGTGTTGAAAGGGCGTAAAACCAATATTTTACCCGACTTTCAGACCGGTGGAATGATTGATGTAACCAACTACAATGGTGGAAAACGCGGCGGTAAGGTGCGCGTTAGGGCTAAAATTGAGATTTCAAAGGATAAAAAGATGCTTTACATCCGCGAAATTCCTTATGCCACCACAACCGGAGATTTGATTGAAAGCATACTGAAAGCGGCGGAAAAGGGCAAAATAAAAATTAAAAAAGTCAATGATAACACTGCTAAAGAGGTTGAAGTAGCGATTGAATTGCAGCCCGGCGTATCTCCTGACGTGACGATGGATGCCTTGTATGCGTTCTCGGATTGTGAAATTTCTATTTCTCCCAATGCTTGTATTATCATTGCCGATAAGCCACATTTCATGGATGTGAATGAGGTTTTGAGAGTCTGTACCGAACAGACCAAAGACTTGCTGCGCCAAGAATTGGAAATCAGAAAAAATGAGTTAGAGGAGAAATGGCATTTTACAAGCCTTGAAAAGATTTTTATTGAAAACCGCATTTACCATGAAATAGAAGAAGCCGAAAGTTGGGAACAGGTTCTGGAGATTATTCCCAGAGAATTGAAAAAATTCGTGCGTGAACCTGAAGAACCGGCGGCTAAAAATGATAAAAGATTGCCCCTACTGAGGGCTATCTCGCAAGAAGATATTGTGCGATTGACGGAAATTAGGATTCGCCGGATTTCCAAATACAACAAATTTGAAGCAGATGAATACTTGCAACGATTACTCGATGAGCTCGAGCAAGTAAAATACAATTTAGAACATCTTACCGAATACACCATAAAATACTTCGAGGATTTATTGAAAAAGTACGGCAAAGGGCGGGAGAGAAAAACCGAAATCCGGGTTTTCGACACGATTCAAGCAACCGAAGTGGTGGCAAACAACGCTAAATTGTACGTCAATATGGAAGATGGTTTCATCGGAACAGGTTTGAAAAAAGATAAATTTATCGCCGATTGTTCTGATATTGACGATGTCATTGTTTTCCGGAAAGATGGAAAATTCCAAGTCGTCAAAATTGCGGATAAGGTTTTTGTGGGTAAAAACATCATCCATGTAGCCATTTGGCGAAAAGGCGACGACCGAACAACCTATAATGTGATTTATTTGGACGGCAAAACCGGCATCAGTTACGCCAAGCGTTTTAACGTCACCGCTATCACAAGAGCTACCGAATATGAGCTGACCCAAGGCAACAACAACTCCAAACTCCTGTATTTCACCGCCAATCCTAATGGAGAGTCAGAAGTGGTGACGATACAATTAACCCAAAATTCGACCGCTAAAAAGAAGAGTTTTGAATTCGATTTTGGCGAATTGTCCATCAAGGGGCGCAGTTCACAGGGCAATATTGTCACTAAATTTCCCATTTTTAAAATTAAACAGACCTCGGTCGGGAAGTCAACCCTCGGGGCTAAAAGAATCTGGTTTGATGATATCACGGGCAAGTTGAACGACACTGAACGCGGGCGACTGTTAGGCGAATTCGATACGGGTGATAACATTTTAATTCTTTATAAAGACGGTTCTTATGAAGTAGGTGACCTTGATTTTGCTAAGCATTTTGAACCCAATGAAATGCTGCATTTAGGTAAATTAACGTCTGAAACAGTCGTCTCAGTTGTCCATTTCGATGGCAACAAAGAATGGACGATGGTCAAACGTTTTAAAATTGATACCAATAAAATTGGCGAGCGGTACAGCTATCTTGTTGACCATAAAAAATCACAACTGCTTTATGCTTCTATCAAAGCTAATCCACGGATTCAATATACTATGAAAATAGGTTCCAAAAAGATGGAAGGTGAGGTGAGTTTAGCTGACTTCATTGACGTGAAAGGTTGGAAAGCAATAGGGAATAGGCTCAGCGATCAAAAACTAACCGCCGTGAAAGAAATTGAGATGCCTGAAACCGAACCGGAAGAGTCATCTACCCCCCCCTCAGTATCAGACGATGAAAAATCAGACGATGAAACAAATGTACACGGGAAATACCAAGCCGGAGATACGATTGAATTTGATTTTGACTAATTTATAGGGTTAATGGGTTTTTAGTGGGTAATAACAAGGATAGTTATTACCCACTTTTTATTACCCTTTACTCATAAAAAAAGTGCAACTAATTGATTATCAACTAATTGTACATTATAAAGGAGGTCACAGACGGATTCGAACCGCCGTAGCAGCTTTTGCAGAGCTGAGCCTAACCGCTCGGCCATGTGACCTTTTTACTAATTCGAGTGCAAAGATAGGGCGAATTTTTATTTTTCGCTATTTTTTTTTTATTTCAATTAAAAAAACTTTCTCTACACATCGAATATAAGTTTATACTGAGGGGGGGTACTTTTGTTTCAAAAAAAACAAAATTTATCAACTCCAAATCCTCAATCTTTAACCGCTACCTTGGCACTTCCATCTTTTTTACTATATCCTTTACCACATCCGCACTTGAATAGCCCTCCATTTCACGTTCGGGTGAAAGGATAATTCTGTGATTCAGCACAGGATATGCTACATATTGAATATCCTCCGGAATAACAAAATCTCTTCCTTTCATAGCTGCCATGGCTTTTGAAGCTTTCAAAATAGCCAAAGAAGCACGCGGAGACGCCCCCAAAAATAAGTCACCGTTGTTACGTGTATTGTGGATAATACCTGCTATATAATCTAATAATGCATCTTTAATATGCACTTTTTCAACCAAATCCTGACAAACTCTGATATCCGCTCCATTGAGTACAGAATGTACTTCAGCTGTCTTGACTTGCTTAAAATCCTCTTTAAAGCGGCGTAAAATGGATTTTTCTTCTTCGAGTGTCGGATATTCTATATTGATTTTAAATAAAAAACGGTCGAGTTGTGCCTCTGGCAATTTGTAAGTTCCTTCTTGTTCAATTGGGTTCTGAGTGCCGATGACAAAAAACGGAAATCCCATCGGATAAGTTTTTCCATCTACCGTTACCTGACGTTCCTCCATCACTTCAAAAAGAGCGGATTGCGTTTTTGCCGGGGCACGGTTGATTTCATCAATGAGAACAATATTCGAAAAAACGGGTCCCTCATTAAAGTAAAACTGTGACGTTTGCATATTAAATACCATTGTACCCACCACATCCGAGGGCATCAAATCAGGCGTAAATTGGATACGACTGAAATCGGCATGCACCGTTTTGGCTAATAGTTTAGCGGTCATGGTTTTGGCGATACCCGGTACACCTTCAATCAGAACATGACCATCGCACAATATGGCGGCGATGAGTAAATCCATCATTTCTTCTTGTCCGACTATGACTTTGAGGAGTTCATCTTTTATGGCATCAACAGCTTTCCGCACTTGGCTAAGGTCGAGGTTATTACGACCCCACTCCAGACTTTGGCTATCGTTTTTTATGTCTTGATTTGCTTCGTTTTGAGGGATATTATCCAGATTCTCCATTATTATATTTTTAAGAATATGCGTATTTATTTACATGTTTTATAAAAATTATTCAACAAATGATAAAATTCGACCATCGAATGTTCTGTAACACTATTCCGATAAATGAGGCTTTCAAAGTCCACTATCTTTTGAATCCGTTCTTGGGAAATGTCAGATTTTAAGGATAATACTTTAATGAATTCTTCATTCATTTCTCTTGAAGCCAAATGGTATTTTTCACGAACAAATATCTGAAATTGCTTCAACATCATATCACACAATCGAATATATTCCCCTTGCCGGAAATACATTTGTCCGATGGTATGAATGAAATCCAGAGACGTGTTTGATTTTTCTTCTAATATTGGTATTGTTCGTTGCTTCCTTTTCGCTGCAAATATTAAATAGAGAGCAATTAACGACAACATAATGAACCAAGCCCAACGCAAAGCCGGTTGATCTAAAATATACTTCAACGGACTTTCTCTTTCAAATCGAGGATTTGAGCCATTCATGCGCCGAACCACATCGCGGGAAGTACGGCTTTTTGTATCCCAATATATAGCACCTGCCGAGAGATGAGAAAATACTTTCGAGACATAACGCAGTTTTTGCGTGTCTAACAAATGAAAATTAGTGAAAACTATCGGATTTGAATGTAAATATATTTCACCTCTTCCGTAACTAACCCGTACGAAATTGACATTATCATCGCTCATTGCGCCCAAAGGTGTAAAATTTTTTGCCCCCTCAGTGCATTCCCCTCTCAACGTGTCTATGTGAGACCATTCATGCCTCATTTTTTGTCCCCCTATTAAAAACTCGTATTTAATAGGCGTGTTTTCGGCCAAATGAGGGTGTTTGAAATTGAGCTCAATCGAATCAACATATTCTCCTACAAAATTATGATACATACTGTCATCATCATCACAACTGTCTTTAAAAATACTTTCGAGTAAGTAATTAGGCATTGCATTGGCAGCAATAAACGCTTGATTGCCTTCATGCACGAAAAGAAGCAATTTATCCGTATCGGCTGAATCGGCATATAACCCATCGCCGATAAAAATATAATTAGAAGATTTGGCAACCGAATCAGGATCAGGCAATGACTTAGCGGGTCGCTCTTTAAGATCCTGAAAAGCATTACCGGGAAAATAACTTTTCAGAATATCATGCATGACGAAACTTCCGAAAGGCTGTTTGCTTTTTTCATCATACGTTTCCCGCCAATTGAACTTTTTTTTATTGTTCTGCCCCAGATAGACAAACAAAGCCAAAATTGCCGCTAAGACAACGCCGAACGTTATATATTTTGTCGTTGAGGACATTGAGTTGAGTCTTGAGGATTAAATCATTTTTGTAATCAAAAGATATTCGAATAAATGAATGCCTATGCTTTTAGCAACTATCAAAAGGAACGAATACTTATCAATAAGTAAAAATAGAAAAATCCGCAGTTTGTTGCGGATTTTTCTTAATATTTACATCGCTAATTGTTACTTCAGTTGCTTTTTGTACGTGCTGCTTTCTTCGGGGTTGCTTCTGTAACGGCTTTTGTCGCTACTTTCTTAGGCTTTTTGATTTCTTTAGTCAATTTAAAAACTATTGTAGCCAAAGGAGCAAGTGTAACGGTGATGCTTTGTTCCCGTCCGTGATAGTCGCCATCAATTGTTTTTAATGCCCACGGATTGTTGACACCACTACCGCCGTATTTCTTTTCATCTGTATTCAATATTTCTTGCCACTCTCCGGCATACGGTAATCCTAAGAGGTAATCATAATGAGCCTGTGGCGTCATGTTACAGATTACCAAAAGAGGAGGCGTTCCTTCGTCTCCTTTACGCAAGTAAGACATAACACTGTTGTGGGCATCGTCATAAGCCACCCATTCAAATCCTTCGTGGCTAAAAGCTTTTTCATAGATAGCCGGTTGATTTTTATTCAAATCATTCAGGTCTTTTATCAAATCAGCAATGCCTTTATGAAACGGTGAATCCAAAACCCACCAATCCAGTTGTTGTTCAAAATTCCATTCTCCGCCCTGACCAAACTCGCAACCCATAAATAGCAATCGAGTGCCCGGATGCGTGAACATATAGCCGTACATCATGCGCAAATTAGCAAAACGCTGCCATTCATCGCCGGGCATTCTATCCAAAATAGACCCTTTGCCATACACGACTTCGTCGTGGCTGAGCGGCAACATGAAATTTTCGGTAAAACCATACACAATACTGAAAGTGATTTCATTTTGATGCCATTTGCGATAAAGTGGTGACCGCTTCATGTAGTTCAAAGTGTCGTGCATCCAGCCCATCATCCATTTCTGTCCAAATCCCAAACCACCCATCCATGTTGGGCGTGACACGCCTGAGAATGCCGTAGATTCTTCGGCAATAGTGAAACCATCGGGAAAATTGCCGTAAATCTGTTCATTCATTTCGCGGATGAAAGAAATAGCTTCCAGATTGTGGTTGCCACCAAATTCATTCGGAATCCATTCCCCATCTTTACGGCTATAATCGAGATACAACATAGATGCCACAGCATCCACCCGTAAACCATCGGCATGGAATTTATCCATCCACAATAAAGCGCTTGAAATTAAGAAACACCGAACTTCATTGCGGCTATAATTAAAAATAGCAGATTTCCAATCGGGATGATAGCCTTTGCGCGGGTCAGCGTGTTCATATAAATGTGTCCCATCAAAATCATAAATGCCATGAGCATCCATCGGAAAATGGGAAGGCACCCAATCCAAAATAACACCGACACCCGCCTTATGGAAAGATTCGACAAGGTGCATAAAATCTTGTGGCGTACCAAATCGGCTCGAAGGAGCAAAATAGCCCAAAGTCTGATAACCCCAAGACGGTTCGTAGGGATGTTCCATAATAGGCATAAACTCGATATGCGTAAAACCCATTTCTGCGACGTAGGGCACAAGTTCCTCAGCCATCTCTCGATAGGTGAGCGAGCGGTTGCCTTCAAAGCCTTTGCGTTTCCACGAGCCCGCATGCACTTCGTAAACGGTCATAGGCTGTGGTTTGCCGGCATTTTCGCGCCTTTTGGCAAGCCATTCTTCATCATCCCAGGTGTAATCTAAATCCCAAACGATGGATGCCGTGCGAGGAGGGACTTCCCAAAGGAATGCACAAGGGTCAGTTTTTTCAAGAATACGCCCATCGGGTGACCAAATACAGTATTTATAGGTATCCCCCTTTTTAGCTTGAGGAATAAAAACCTCCCAAATACCCGAGCCATCCCAGCGAGGTGTCATTTGGTGGGTCATTTTATTCCAAAAATTAAAATTTCCAATAACGGAAACTTTGCGTGCATTAGGCGCCCATACTGAAAACATGACCCCCTCTGTATCACCGTTTTTAATGATGTGAGAACCCAATTTCTCGTACGTCTTGAAATGTTTTCCTGCTTTGAAAAGGCTGATATCAAAGTCTGTGAAAAGGCTAATATGGTTAGACATATAGTTTGTTATTTAATCCTATCTAATAATATTGGATAAGAAGTGTTCACTGATTTTCTTTTATTGACAATTAATTAGGTTAATGATTCTGACAAAAATATAAAAAATTATAAGCTATACTGAGGGGGGGGGATTTTTTTTTAAATTTTTTTAAACAATTATTTGATTTGGTTGCGTTTAATGAAATCCTGAAAGCTTTTAAACTTCGTAAATGTAATGAATTAATAAGATTAATTACTAATAAGAACATTAGTTCTAATTTTGATTTTCTTAGAAAATCTGTTTTTATGGAGGACAAAGGGTATATTTGTGTTTAAAATCACTTCAAACTTTTTATTCAATATGTATAGTCTGACCAATATTAATCGAATTTTTACACTGACTTTACTCGCAGCCCTGTTCTTTTTGCAAAGCTGCTCTTCTCACAAACCCATGAACGGAGCTGTTCAATCCAATATTCCTGCTGCACCTGATTACAGCAATTTGAAATACTGGGCAGCCCATCCGGACAAAAAAGATTTTGCGGACAGTATTCCTCAGGGGTCTGATTTTAAGGACGAACAGTCGACAGCAGAAGTGGATGTTTTTTTTCTGCATCCTACTACGCTCACTAAAGGTGGCGGGTGGAACGGAGACGTGAATGATGCCGCCTTGAATAAAAAAACAGACGGTAGTACTATTCTTTACCAAGCCAGTATTTTTAATGCTGCCGGACGGATTTTCGCACCGCGCTATCGACAAGCCCATTATTTTTCTTATTTCACGAAAGACACGGCATCTGCACACGCCGCTTTTGAATTGGCTTATCTTGATTTGAAAACGGCTTTTGAATATTATCTGACTCATTTTAATAATGGGCGACCTATCATCATTGCCGCTCACAGTCAAGGCACTCAACACGCCAAGCGGCTCATAAAAGAATATTTTGATGGTCAAAATTTAGTTCATCGCCTCGTTGTTGCTTACTTGGTGGGGATGCCGGTGGCAAAAGATTATTTTAAGAACATTCCAGTTTGTGAAAACCCGCAACAAACAGGCTGTTTTTGTTCATGGCGGACGTTTAAAAAAGGCTATGAGCCTAAAGCGTTTCCTTTGGGGGATAAAATTGTTGTCGTTAATCCCCTTACATGGACGACTGATAAAACTTTTGTGGACAAATCAAAACATAAAGGGTACGTCTTATTGGGTTTTAAAGCCTCCCCGGCTAATATGATTGGTACGCAAGTCAATAACGGCGTGTTATGGTGTGAAAAGCCCAGTTTTAAAGGTAGTATTCTTTATCGGGCGCACAATTATCATGCCGCTGATTACAATCTATTTTATAATAATATCAGAGAAGATGCCAAAAGAAGGGTCGGCTTGTTTTGGAAACAATAATGATGGGAGCCATGGGTAATGGGTAATAAGTAATGGGTAATAACCGAACAGTTATTACCCATTATTTATTACCCATTACCCATTTTTTACTCTATTCTTTTAACGCCAATGTATAAACCCCAAAAACTACAAGCAGAAATGATGTGCGCCAAATCATTGGCATTAAACCATGAAGCTAAGTCGATATGCATGGCTCGAACTATGCCGGCTAAACTGCTCGACAAAATGGCTGATATAATAATGATATTGGCAACTTCAGTAGTTTTTATGTATTGAAAATATAAAACAGAACACACAATACCTGCCATGCCAATTATCAAACTGATAGTCACCGGCAAAAAAGTTTGAATATAGAGCAACCACACCGAGAAAGAAAGGGCTTTTGTCAACAGAATTTTATCAATAAGGGCGTTGTTAAAAATTAATTTCACCATATTTTGTTCTAAAAAATAAGTCGCCCATATCACAATGAGCCATGAGACCAATAAAATAGTGGTGCCGGTGTGATAACTCAACAAATGTCCAAATCCACCCACTAAAGTGGCGCATCCCATCAGAGTGAAATATCGGCTCCACGCTTGATGATAAGATGTTTTTTCAGGTGATTTATTTAATAAGGCACTTAGAAAAAAAAGAATCACTGACAGAATTAAATCTGTTACAAAGTTTGACTGCTCAACAAAATGAATATTTTGAAACATCTTTAACAATTAAAAAGTCATCAAATCACATTTTTTCAGCTAATAAAAATTATATATTTTCATTACTGTTGCTGTGTATCGCTAAAATCCTGTTTAGGAACGATACTCGGCTCTTTCGATATTTGAACAAGATTATTATCTTCAAATACGCTTCCATCTTCGAATCCAACCGATACATACACCATAAGCTCTTGATTAGCCGGTCCTTTAAAAGTTCCTTTTACCGGACTGCAATCATCAAAATGACGACCCACAGCGAGAGACACATATAAGTCTGATACCCAAGTATTATTTGTAGGATCTATACCCACCCACCCCGTTGACGGAAGCCATACTTCCACCCATGCATGGGTTGCCCCTGCCCCCCTTATACCGTCCCTGTTGGGACAAATATACCCGCTCACATAGCGGGCAGGAATACATTCGGAACGCAACATTTCGAGTAGAACATGCGCAAAATCTTGACAAACACCAGATTTATGCTCCAATATTTCATCTACGGTTGTTTCTACGTTGGTAATCCCTTTTTTATACTTAAAATTTTCAAAAATATGTTCAGAACAACGTTGAATAAACATAGCAGGGGCATCCCAATTGGGTCGCAAGTCATCTGCCATAGCTTTTATTGATTTCTGAGATTTGAGTGGTTCTGGGTTGGCAAGATCAAGCAATCGAATATCGCTATGGATGGCGCCTTTGAGTTTGCCCCATTCTGAAATCTTCGAAACCGAGACCGGATTAGTAACCGTCTGGATAGTTTTAATAACCAGTTTACTATCAATAATCAATTCTTTATGTGGCTCATTGACCATAAACCAACCGACCTTATTCCCAAAATAGTCATTAAATTCATTGATATTGGGGTCACCGGTAATATTCAACTCATGGTTCATCGTTTCCTGCCCTAAAAAACTGAATGGATAGATTTTTATCTGATTAGCACTCTCTCTGACGGGGCGGTCGTAGATATACTTCGTAATATGATGTATTTTAAAAACAGGCATTATTTGATGATTATAAAAACAAAGATAGTTGTTTGGACTTTGGGAGTATGCTTTTAGCCCTGATATTTCACTTGAGGCGGCTGTAGTTTTAGTTTTTACTCTGATTTAGAAAGATTTGCCCCATAACTATGATTAATTATAAGAAAAATAAGTTTTACTCATAGTGTTGCTAAATGTATTAATCTCTGCTTTTATATCTGATAAAAATGCGTGCAAGCCCATTTCTGAGATAGATTCCATATCGGCATATTCCACTTTGCTGCGCAGGCGGCCAATTATTTTCTGTAATTGAGGGGTGGCCTCTAAATTTTCGTTTGACATGCCTCGAATCACCCGATCCAAACGAATCACGCAATAAAGAACCGACCGGGGAAACTCGGTGGTCAATATGGCTAAATCTGCCACATTCCGACTTTGCAAACCGCCACGATAGCGTTTCAAATACAGCTCATAGCCGGACAGTGAGAGCAATAAATTACGCCAATAAGGTATATCTGCCGGGTTGTTCAAATCATAATCAATATTACTGAATCGGACGTCCAAAATATCCACTGTTTGTAAACTCCGCTCAACGAACTTGCCCAAATTCATGTAATTCCAGCCTTGTCCCCTTGGCATTGTCACTTCCGAAACTCCAAAAAAAAGCAAACAATGATCAATCAAATCGCCTAAAATCGTGATTTGCTCATCTCTTTGAATGGCTTTTTCAATATCATCGCTATTCACTTTATGGTAAAAGCTGTTGAGACATTCCCAAACTTCTTTAGTAACATGGTCTTGCATACCCCGCGCATTTTCACGCGCGTGCCCCACGATATTGCGAATGGAGTTTGGGTTTTCTTTATTAAAAATCATAAACCGCAAGACATCGTCGCTATTGTACGACAACTTTTCAATCGTGGCTTTGTCTGAATAAGTAAATATTTTTAAAACCGGTTGCCAACTAAAATCATTACCTCTATCCAATGAGGTGATAAAATTGATGCGCAGCATCCGCAAAATCCCATCTGCACGTTCTACATAACGTGTCATCCAATACAATGAATCTGCAATTCGACTGAGCATTTTTATAATTTTAAAGTGAGAAATTTTTACAGTATTGAGTAAAGCGCCATGATTGAGACGCTAAATATCAATCCTCCACAATCCAAGTATCTTTCGAGCCGCCACCTTGACTTGAATTTACGACAAGCGATCCTTCTCTCAAAGCGACCCGGGTTAATCCACCCGGTATGATTTCAATACCATTTGGACCACAAAGGGCATAAGGACGGAGGTCAATATGCCGCGGTTGTAACTTGCCGTCAATCAAACACGGCACAGTTGAAAGATTGATAATAGGCTGGGCAATAAATGAGCGCGGGTCTTTGAGAATGTCCTCCTTCGTTTTTTTAATTTCTTCCTCAGTAGCTTTATTTCCCATGAGCATTCCATAACCACCCGATTCGTTGGTGCGTTTGACCACCATTTTTTCTATGTTTTCAAAAACATATTCTCTTACTGAGGGGTCTTGCAAACGATGGGTTGGCACATTGGCAAGGATAGGTTCCTCGTTAAGATAATATTTTATCATATCCGGTACATACGCATATATGGCTTTATCGTCTGCAACGCCATTTCCCACGGCATTGACAATAGCAATATTACCTTTCCGATAGGCTGACATCAGCCCTGGCACACCCAATACGCTATCCGGTTTGAAGACCAACGGGTCAAGGTATTCGTCATCTAGGCGGCGATAAAGCACATCCACCTGCCGAGGACCCCGTGTCGTTTTCATAAACACTTTATGATCCTTCACAAATAAGTCGCGCCCTTCTACCAGTTCAACACCCATATAGCGCGCTAAAAAAGTATGTTCATAATAAGCTGAATTAAATACCCCCGGCGTTAGCAAGGCAATATTCGGGTTGGAAATTTGACGCGGAGCTAAGGAAAGTAAAATACTATGCAACATGAGAGGATATTGCGACACCTGGCGCACCCGACTTTCGGCAAGCAAATCAGGGAAAAGGCGCTTGGTAATTTCTCGGTTTTCGAGCATATAACTCACTCCGGAAGGTGTTCGCAGATTGTCTTCCAACACATAATATGTACCATCAGCATCACGAATCAAATCAATCCCTGCAATATGGACATAGATGTCATGCGGCACATTGATGCCAAATACTTCACGGGTGTAATGTGGACATGAAACAATCAAATCAGCGGGTATTATGCCATCTTTGATAATATTTTGCTCGTGATATATATCATTGAGGAACATATTTAACGCTTTCAAACGCTGTTTGACACCGGCTTCAATATGTGCCCATTCACTCGCAACAACTATTCGGGGAATAATATCGAAAGGGAAGATACGCTCAATGCCTTCATTTTCAAAATACACAGTGAACGTTATGCCTTGATTCATAAATAATTTCTGAGCGAGTTGTTCTTTTCTCATCAGGTCATCTAAATCCAATGCACTAATGCCTTTTGCAACAGTTGAATAATGGCTTCGGGTTCCCACCTCTTCTTTCGAAGTCTCCTGCACAGTATGCATCTCATCCCAAAACTTGGGGCTTACTTGATAGTTCTCAAATAATTTATTTCCCATCATATTGCACTTAATTAAAGTCTTGTTGAATAGTCTAATTTTCTTTTGGTGTGTACCCCAATTCGGCTTAGTTTATTTGCGAAAATAAGACCCTTTTTAAATTACCCACTCATTTTGAAAACTAACAAATTATTTCAAAATAATAATACATAATTTTTACTAAAATCAGAATTATGTTTTACGAAAAGAATGCAATATAAAATAAAAAAATTTAAATTTTGGAAATAAATTAAATTTTTGAATATAATAACGTTACATAGTAGAAAGCAGGTTTTCAAAAATACGCTGAAAAAACTCATTTATTCATAGCGCAAGGACTCTATCGGATCAAGTCTGGACGCTTTCAAAGCCGGATATAAACCCGCAAATAACCCTACCACAAAACAGGTGATGAGACCCAATGTAATCCACGCCCAAGGCATTACAAAAGACCCTTTAAATAAAAGTGATACACCAAAACCAGCTAAAACGCCTAAAATAATACCTGCGATGCCCCCCATTTGGCAAATAACAATAGCTTCTGTCAAAAACTGAAGCAAGATACTTTTCCGCGTTGCCCCAATGGCTTTTCTGACGCCAATTTCACGAGTTCGTTCGGTCACGCTGACAAGCATGATATTCATTAATCCGATGGATGCACCTAACAGGGTGATTAAGCCAATACCAATGGTCGCCCAACGTATTTTAACAGTATTCTCTTTTAAAATTGCTAAAAGGCTATCGCTTTTAAATATTTCAAAATCATCTTCCTGACCAATTCTCAATTGCCTGACCTGACGGAATAAGCCGGAAGCGACATCTGTGGCATTGTCCATTTCAATGGCGGATTGCAAACCTACACTGATGGAATAATCATTGCCCTTATTATCATAGATACGCTTAGAGTTGAGTAAAGGGATCATAACGAATCGGTCGCCCCCCTGACCGCCGCCGCCGGAACCTTTCGATTTCAAAATGCCCACAACGAGGTAGCGAACATTTCCAATCAATATATCTTGATTCACCGCTTTTTCAATATTATTATCAAAAAGGAGTTTGACAATTTCGGTACCGATAATGACCTTATTCGCTCCACTTTGCAACTCATTATCCGAAAAGCCCCGACCGTAACTCAGTTCATAGCCTTTAACATCCAAATAATTATCGTCAATACCATAAACAATGACATTCGGATTGGTTTTCTTGTCTTGTCTCTGGACAGTGGCATTAGTTGTAGGTGTAATAGATAGGGTAACCTTTGACGGAAATTCAAACCGCTCTTTAAACTCTATCGCTTGTTCATAATCAATCGGTTTTCCGATTTTAGCCCGTCTACCACCGCGGTTTGCGCGCACGTTCTGCGATTTCCGCTCAAGCGCGAATGAGTTAGACCCCATATCGTTGAAACTAT
This sequence comes from Saprospiraceae bacterium, assembly GCA_031424115.1. GTDB lineage: Bacteria > Bacteroidota > Bacteroidia > Chitinophagales > Saprospiraceae > JAAFJT01. Next base: position 21,695 of record JANPGW010000389.1, read on the forward strand.
CATTGAGCGAAAAAAGCACGCTATCGAGTGCCGTCAAAATACCAACCAATGCAGTAAGCCCCACCGCAATGATAAGCAAAGTCAAAAACGTTCTTAAAGAGTTCGCTCTTACAGAAGCCAAAGCTACTCTTACTATTTCACTGAAATTCATTTGTTATTGCTTTTTTCTACATATTTAAATAAAGCTTTCCACGTCGTAAGGCTTTGGCAATCAGTTTTTTTATAAAAATATAACTTGTACCCATCCACGAATTTACTTTTTAATAACAAATACCCCTTGAAATGATAGATAAAAACAGTATTTTAATAGATGAATAGAGATTTGCCGGTAAATTTTAATTTTAAATTGTCTTGTACACTGTACCTTTGTTTTCATTTTTTATAAAATTAATAATATTTGAGACCGCAGATAAAAGAAACACTTGATAGAAAAACGCCGCCGCCTATACATGAGGTTACGTCATTAATTTTGCCCTACCCCTCAGTATCTTACCTTGATAATGGTATCCCTATTTATGAAACGCGGTTAGGAACGCAAGAAATCATGAAAGTGGAAGTCGTTTTCATGTCGGGTCGCTCGCATGAACATAAAAGGCTCGTATCAAGAACTACGGCGCGGATGTTGCGTGAAGGTACCAACTCTTACACATCGGCCGCTTTAGCAGAAAAGGTAGATTTTTTTGCCGGTACTCTCCAGACGCCGGTTAATCTGGATACGGGCAGTCTCGTGATGTATTGTATGACTAAACATTTTGCTCAATTGGTTCCCCTTTTAGCGGAGATGTTGATGGAGCCGGCTTTTCCTGAAAAAGAATTAAAGACTTACATTGACAATAATATTCAAACGCTTTTAGTGGATTTATCCAAAAATGATGTCTTGGCTTACCGAAAAATTACTGAGCTTATTTTTGGTGAAAATCATCCTTATGGCTACAACTCCACACCCGATGACTATCGTGCACTTGCACAAACTGATTTAATCAAGCATCATAAAGAGCATTTTACGTCTGACAATTGCCTGATTTTTTTGAGCGGTAAGATTGATGAATCTATACTTAAATTATTGAATCAATACTTAGGTCAGAAAACAACCATTTCCGTAAAGAACCATAAAACCTGGCATTATCCCGTTCAAAAGCCACAATCTGTCAAAATAAAAAATGATGATACAGTACAAGCTGCGATTCGTATCGGCAGACAATTTGGCAACCGATTACACCCTGACTTTGATGGCTTTTTTGTGCTCAATACAATTTTAGGCGGCTTTTTTAGCTCGAGATTAATGACCAATATCCGTGAAAAGAAAGGATTTACTTATAATATTTACTCAGCGCTTGATTTGATGCACCACGATGGTTATTTTTATATTTCATCAGAGGTCGGGAATAAATTTGTAAAAAAAGCCATTACTGAAATTTATCAGGAATTAGAAAAATTACAAAATGAGCCTGTCAGCCTTCAAGAGTTAAAAATGGTACAAAACTACTTGCTTGGTAATATGTTAAATATGATAGACGGGCCTTTTGCCGTTTCAGAGGTTATCAAGTCCTTCATTACTGAGGGGGTAGATTTGAACCAATTCCAGCAATTTGTTGAAACAGTTAGAAGTATAACGCCACAACAGCTTCAAGCATTGGCTCAAAAATACTTCAATAAAGAGGATCTGTTTGAAGTGGTAGTTGGCATTTAATCCTTTATCTAAATCGTTTAATTTGAGTGTAAAATGAAATATCTTTTTTATATCGTATTGATTATTTTTCTCTATCGCGTTCTTTTTCGCCCTAAAGTCATCATTGAACACCGCCACGTGCATGATAAAAAACCGGAGGAAAAAAGCAAGCAGAAAAATAAATTAGGTGATTATACGGATTTTGAAGAAATCAAATGATGGAGATGCAAGAGCAAATCCTTTGGAATGATGCCTATTTTGTGGTCATCAATAAGCCTCCGCTTGTACCCACTCAGCCTGACCCCACTGGTGATACTTCCCTTTTAGAACTGATCGAGGGTTTATTGAAAATGCCCTTATTCGTTATTCACCGACTCGACAGAGTTGCTTCCGGAATTGTCGTTTTTGCCAAAACCAAAGAGGCGGCGGCGGCTATCTCGCAGCAGTTTCAAAAAAAAGAAACCCGAAAAACATATCTCGCCATTGTTGAAAACAAGCCCCCCAAAGAGACCGATACATTGATTCATTTTTTGAAAAAAAATCCGACAATCAATACCACCAAAGCCTTTGAGGATGAGGTAAAAGATTCCAAACGAGCGGAATTGCGCTATATACTGAGGGGGGGAAGTGACCGGTATATTTTATTGGAAATTGAACTCCTGACCGGTCGGCACCATCAAATTAGGGCACAATTAGGCAAAATCGGCTGCCCCATCAAAGGGGATGTCAAATACGGCGCAAGGCGTTCTAATCTCAATCGGGCAATACATCTTCACGCTTGGCAACTGACATTCCAACACCCTGTGACCAAAGAATACATTTCTTTAAAAGCACTCCCTGATATGAGCGATACATTGTGGCAATTTTTTGTTAAAATCACTTAAACCTTCTGTAAGCATTCAACAACCTATCCGGCAAATCCTCGTTACAGGCTTGCAAATAATCGTTGTATGAACAAGGGATAAGGCGATGGCGTTCATGTTTTTTACGCGTTTTCAAAGGCACTTCCATCCACCAACGGCCGCTTTTGTTGCTGCGCCAAAAGGTAACCTGAAAGTCAAACTCTTTGATGTGAACAATGTATTGAGTGAGTTGATTAAAAGCTTTTGAAATCGGGAAATCTTGCTTTCTATTGTTAAAACCATCTATAAAATACCAAATCATTTGAGCAATGACGTGGGCGGTTTGGTCGTTTTTATCTAATTTTTTATGAAAACCATAAATGCCAAACGACGTCAACTTATCACTCATTCCTGCATAACGAGCTATCTGACAAGCCTCTTCGCTGAAAAAGCCACTGGGTGTAGGATTCAATTGACCGGGCGCTTCAAGGCTTTTTAGTGCAGCAATATTGAAACTGACGAGGTCGGCGTCTCTGACAACTGGCTCTATTTCTTCCATCATACTCTTTGTCCTGCCAAGCCTGACAAGTTCAAAATTGTGTGCATCAAAATAGTCAGATATTGAGGGGGGGGTAAAATGGGTTTGATACCCGATGACACTGCAATTAAATAAGTGCGCATCTTCTAATATTTGATGTAGGAAAAATGAATCTGTTTTAATTTGAGGCGTAAAACGGATTTTTTCATCAATCATTGACAAACTGACCGTGCCTTTTTTACTTTGATAGGCTTGATATTGAGCAAGGGTAAAAATTTCGGAATGTCCCAACAAAATTGGCACAATTCCTCCTTGCAACAGCTCGGTAATTAGCGGAATAATAAAAGAGGTTTCTTCTTTTCGAATATTCCCCAAGTCAACGATATTTAAGCCTGAAAAAGGGTAACTTAAGGTATAAAGCACCGTGCGCACCGCATCAGCATCTTCAGCACCAATTCCAATTAGGGCAATATGCGTATTTTTCAAGGAAATATCTCCCCCCTCAGTATCAGCAGGTTTTGAGGAAAATATCGTGATTTGATGACCCAGTTGCTCTTTGCTCAGAGTCTCAAAGCCTTTTATTTTATGGGGCAAAACAGGTTGAAGCCAATGTTCGAGCATATATAATTATTGAAAATGGATTAGCGATTCAGTCGCGGTTCGGGTTGAAAAAACAAATAAATAGCTGAAATAAAAGCTAAGATAGCACAAACATAAAAAGGAAAAGACATTTTTGTCACATCATTTTGATAAAGAGCCTGAGAAACAAGCGCGCCCAACCCAATACCCGCTTCAAGCGCAATAAACATTGTGGCTAAGCCCCGCCCTCGCGATTCTTCAGGCGACAAATCAACCGCCCAAGCTTGAAGCGTTGGTGTATTCATGCCCCATGATAGCCCGAAAACAACGGCAGCCAACATCAATGTCCAAAAAGAATGGGCCCAAGCAATCAATAGCAAAGATACTGCCATCACCAAAGACGAATACTTGAGAACAAAGACGCGCCCGTATTTATCCGATGACTTGCCCGCCAATAGACGTATGATAAGCGATGAAAAAGTGTAAACGCCAAAAAATAACCCTTTGTTAGCAATATTGAGATGCTTGCTCATATCGGGAACAAGCGTCAATACAGCACCCGACCCAAAAGAAACTAAAAACTGCACCACAAATGTGGGCATTGCTTTGGGTTCAAATATTTCAAATCGGTTGATTTTTAATAATTTAAAAGAAAACGGTTGGGGTTTTTCAAGCGTCTCATTCATATTTTTCACTAAAATCAAAACAGATAACAACGCAAAAAAAGATGAAATGACAAACATACCATTGATATTAGTCCAACCTGTGATGGCACTGCCGATAATTGGAGCTACGCTCATGCCGATACTGCTACTCATTCCCAAAACGCTCATCGCCTCACCTCGGCGATAAAAAGGCACAACATCAGACACGTAAGCCGACGTGGCAGTAGGCTTAAATCCCGTAGAAAAACCGTGAAAGAGACGCAATAAGAGGAAACCCGCTACCGTTGTGATAAATGGATATAAGGCGCTGCATATGACACAGACTATAGAACCAAAAACCATAATCGGAACGCGCCCAATAGTATCCGTTAATTTGCCGCTAAAAGGACGAGATATACCGGCTGTAAAAGTGAATAATGCTAAAATCCAACCTTTGTACTCGGCACCACCCATAGCGGTAAGATAATCAGGCAGTTCGGGCAAAATCATTTGGAAACTGGCAGAGAAAAGAAAGTTACTCGCACAAAGCAACCAAAATTGCATATCATAAAGTCGAGAAACGGTATTATCCATGTAGCAAAAGTAGAAATTCAAGGTATAAACCACTAATTTTTAATTAAATATCCTCAAAACATTGTGGAACTTAGAGAAACAAATAATTGTTTTATAAAAGAATCCAAAACAGTAGGATTTCCGTATAATGTGTATTAGAATTTAAGTAAAAAATAGTAAGCCTTTTCGAAATAAAATTTTGCAAATGCTTTATTTTTTTTTCAAATTTGCTGAATCTCGATTTAACAATAATTTAACCTTATTATAGGAAACTAAAACCGCAATTTTGTGGTCTTATATTGCATGAAAGAGTTTGTTAATTTTTATACATTCTTGTTGTTTAGTTACGCAGCCGTCCCGTTACAATCGGGACGGTTTTTTTTTGCCTTGTTCTCGCTGCATATATTTACCCCTTTCAACTTCTAAAAAATACTGAGATTCGTCGAATTTAGAAGTGATTTTTGGATAATGATGACAATGTTTGTTAGCTTTTTTGTTGGATTTCAATTTAAGGAAGCAAACACTTTATCACATTAAAAAAAATCATGGCTCAATGAAAACGTTTACGACACTCAAATCAACACTACTCATAGCAGTCAATTTGTTATTGGCTCACCTTTCAATTGCTCAAAATCCAGAAATAAAACCGGAAAACACGCCCCGTTCCATCAGTTTTGGTGGTTTACGTCCGCGCAGTATCGGACCTGCTCTGATGAGTGGTCGGGTTTCAGACGTAGATGGCGTGGATAAAAATCCGGCAATTCTATACATTGGCGGCGCCAATGGCGGCGTTTGGAAATCATTAAGTGGTGGGGCATCTTTCCGCCCGATTTTTGATGATTATCCTCAAAGCATCGGTAAAATTCGAGTTGACCAAAAACATCCCGATACAGTTTGGGTAGGGACAGGCGAAAGTTGGGTACGCAACTCTACAAGCGTCGGAACAGGTATCTACGTGACAAAAAATGGAGGTTCGACTTGGGAATTCAAAGGGTTGCCTACTTCTGAACGCATCTCTAATATACAAATTGACCCCAATAACTCCAATATCATCTACGTAGCCGTTCAAGGCGCCTTGTGGCATGACTCGCCGGATAGAGGTGTTTTTAAATCTATTGATTTTGGTAAAACTTGGGAAAAGATATTATACGTTGATGAAAAAACAGGCGCCGCAGATTTAGCGATGGATCCGAAGACCCCCTCAGTATTATATTGTGCAATGTGGGAACACCGTCGCCGTCCTGATTTTTTCAGTTCAGGCGGCAAAGGTTCGGGCCTTTATAAATCGATGGATAGCGGTAAAACATGGAATAAAATACATAATGGTTTGCCCACCGGGAATTATGGGCGAATCGGAATTGGCTTGGCAGCATCTAATCCCAATGTCTTATACATCAGTCTGGAGTGTGAAAAAAAAGATGATAAAGGCATCTACAAATCCAATGACGGCGGCGCCAATTGGAAAAAAACCAGCTCTGATTTCAATACCACAGTTCGCCCTTTCTATTTCTCACGCCTCACTGTTGACCCTACCAATGAAAATAAGGTCATAAAGGCAGGATTACAGGCTATTATCAGTGAAGATGGTGGCAATACTTTCCGTATGGTTTACAGTGGGGTACATAGCGATATGCATGCTTTTTATATCAACCCAATCAACCCTAAATTTATCACTATTGGTACTGACGGCGGCGCTTATATCTCGCAAGATGGTGGCTACCTTTGGAAACATTGTTTGGATTTACCCTTGTCGCAATTCTATCATGTGAGTGTGGATAATGATGTGCCTTACAATGTCTACGGTGGTTTGCAGGACAATGGTTCATGGTTTGCCCCCAACGAACAAGGCGGTGGCGTAAAAAGTCATGATTGGAATATGTCGAGTTATGGTGACGGTTTTTACGTTTTTCGCCATCCTACGGATAAAGATATTGTATTTTCTGAATCTCAAGGTGGTGACTTGGTTCGTTTTGATAAAAAAACCGGCACTCTAAAAGATATTAAACCTATGCCAAAGGTTGGCGAACCCGAATTTAGATGGAACTGGAATACGCCTATCGCTATCAGTCCAAACAATCCGAACAGAATGTATTTGGGTTCACAATTTCTATTTATGACTGAAAATAATGGGGATAAATGGAATAAAATATCCAACGATTTAACTACTAATGACCCCAAGCGGCAGGATAAAAAAACCGGTGGTTTGAGTCCGGACTGGTCAGGAGCCGAAACCAATACGACCATAATCACCATCGCGGAATCGCCTAAAGACGAAAAATTGATTTGGGTTGGCACCGATGATGGGAATGTGCAGGTCACAACCGATGGCGGCAAGGCTTGGGCAAATGTCACCGCCAATATCGCTATGCCCAAAGGGCTTTGGATTAGCCACGTTGAGCCGAGTCATTTTGATAAAAATGTGTGTTATATCACAATTGACGGTCATCGCAGCGGTGATAAAAAGCCTTATATCTTCAAAACAACAGACTTAGGAAAAACTTGGCTACCGCTCAATACTGAGGGGGTAGATGCGTACGCTTTGTGCATAATAGAGGATTTACAAAATAAAGAATTATTGTTTTTAGGCACTGAATTCGGCCTTTTTGTTTCCATTGACGAAGGCAAAAGTTGGAAAAGGTTCACCAATAATCTGCCTAAAACAGGCATTCCTTATATGGTTATCCATCCGAAAGAGCATGATTTAGTGATTGCCACTCATGGTCGTGGCATCTATATTTTGGATGATATTACACCTTTGCGCTCTTTAACAAGAGAGATAGCCGAAAAGGATTTTTACCTATTTGAAACCAAACCCAAGATTTATAAACTCAGTAGAGGTTCATCAAGTTACGATGGCGCGGGGAACTTTGCCGGTGAAAATCCTTCCAGTGAGATTCAGATAATTTATTATCAGAAAAAACGCCATACGTTTGGCGACATCAAGATGGATTTATTTGACCCTTCTGGCAAACTCATCAAAAATGTTCCGGCAGGGAAATCGGCTGGTATTAATGTGGTAGAAATTCCAACTATATTGCCGATGCCCAAAGCCGCCCCCACTACCAATATCGAGGCATTAGGCCGAGGGGCATTTCCACCAAGCCTACCTGAAGGCACATATACTTTCAAAATAACAAAAGGCAAAGAAGAATACAGCGGTAAATTTGATATAAAATACGCTGATGATTGTCCATATCCCGCAGCGGATCGCCAATTACAGCAACAACTGTCCCTCAAAGTCTATGATATGGTAGAACAATTGGGCTATATGTTTTATCAACTCAAATCCATGCACGAACAAGCGGACAAAATCATTAAAGAACCGGCGATGAATAAAACCCTTATCAAACAAGTGGGCGATTTCGCGCGCGAGGCTGAAAAATATAAGGCAACTCTCACTTCTTTAGACGGTGATTTTTATATAGCTTCTTCCGAAAATTTACGAGAAGAATTATCCCGTTTGTATGCTTCTATCGTTGGATTTCCGGGCAAACCGAGCGATACTACTATTGACCGTTTAAAATATTTTGAAGGCAGATTGAAAGAGGTTCAAACTAAATTCGATGGGTATAAAACCCAAATGGATAAAATCAATGATGCACTTAAAAAAGCAAATGTGGCATCTGCCATCACAATAAAAACCTTGAAAGAGTTTAAAGAAGATAAATGATGGTACACCTGTAAAACTTCCGTTTTGCACAACTTTTCTACCATCAAAGCAAAAAGCAACGGGTGCACTATCCGTTGCTTTTTTTCACTGAAAAAGATTTTTTTTGTCATTTAGATGTCATAGTATTTTTCAATCCATTTCACAACTAATTGACAATCAAACAATTAAAATTTATCTTAAATATTTCTTAACATAAAACCTGATTGATGTTGCAACCCTTATTTAGAGGATTTGTCATTACTATCAAATATCATCGGGAATCAATTTTTACCAAGTGACTCAACACAACCACATAGTAGAAGCCTGTAAACGCGGTGACCGCAAGGCACAATTTGAGCTTTACAAACTGTACTCGAAAGCGATGTACAATATCTGCCTGCGTATGTTGGGCTCTGCTGAAAATGCTGAAGATGCGCTTCAAAACTCATTCGTGGATGTGTTTTCGAAGTTGGATTCTTTCAGATTTGAATCATCAATCGGTGCTTGGATAAAGCGCATTGTGATTAATAATTGTATTAACTACATGAAAAAGCGGCGGCTTGAATTTGCGGAATTGAATGATAATCTGCACCACGTAGCCGACGATAATAATAGCCTCTCCGCCGGAGGGCAACCCATTTCAGATGAAGTTCTGAATGTTGAATTGATTCAAAAGGCGATTATGCAGCTGCCGGAAGGATATCGCGTCGTCTTTTCACTTTATGCCATGGAAGGTTATGACCACGAGGAAATCGGTGAAATCCTCGGCGTGACAGAGGCGACTTCAAAATCGCAATACTCGCGAGCCAAAGCGCGGCTTCGGGAAATTTTGCAGTCGCCCCGTCATGTTATCATCCGTTGATTTTTTTAGGGCAAAAATGACAAAAAACAAATTTTAGTTGATATTTCAACCAATAAGAGACAATGAAAGTATTAGATAATTTAGAACAATTTATTGCCAATCATCGAACAGCATTCGATACAGAGACCCCTTCAGTAGGGGTTTGGGAAAGTATCGAAAACCGCTTAGCCGATGATGATATTTTAGAGAAATTTATTGAGACCAATAGAGCCGACTTCGATACTGAAATCCCTCACCTCAAACTTTGGGCAGCCATTGACAATCAGATTAATCCGCTTAAAGAATATAAAGTCGTCAGGATGTCGTGGATGAGACAGGCAGCAGCAGCTATTGCATTACTGATAGTGGGTGCAGGATTGGGTATTTTTTTCAATGAAAAAGCAGAGGTCAAGGCATTGTCTCAAGCGACCTATGAAATTGCTCCTGATTTAAAAGAAGCCGAAAGTTATTACACTAAAAAAGTTGAAGTGAAATTTTCAGAGTTAGTCAGCTATAATCCTGACCCCTCCGTTATAACCGATTTGAAACAGATTGACGAAGTACAAAAAGAATTGAAAAAAGAACTTGAAAACGCACCCGCTACGGCACGTGAAGAAATAGTGCGGAGAATGATTGAAAACTACCAAATCAAATTAGGCATTTTAGAGCGCGTCTTGAACCATATTGAAGAACATCGAACTGATAATCAAAAAGTACAGCAAAATGAAAAGATTTAATCAAATAGCACTTTGGGCTTTGCTCATAGCATCAAGCCTTGTTACCCGTGCAGCAGATATTACAGTCATCCAACCCGGACAGGATACCATTATTGGCGAAAAACAGGAGTTTACAAAATTGTATAATAAAACGTTCAATGTGAATCCCAACATTTTAGTCATCATTGCCAATAAATATGGCAAAGTGGATGTCAAAACCGGCAGCAATAGTCAAGCTGTGGTGAACGTGGTTATCAGAGTGCAGGCAAATTCGCAGAGTGAAGCCGAAAAAGCGTTTAACCGCATTAATATTGCTTTTAGTGATGGACCCGATTACGTCAAAGCGGAAACAGATATTGAATCCCAAAGCAATTCATGGTGGGGTTGGAACAGTAATTCAAGTGATTTTGCTATTGATTATGAGGTGATTATGCCGGCCGCTAACAAACTGGATTTGGCAAATAAATACGGCAATAGCCATATCGCTGCCCTTAATAGTTGGGTCAAAATTGATCAAAAATATGGAGATTTCAAACTTGACGGAGCAGCATCTGCCACCATTAATCTCGCTTACGGCGGTGGTACAATCGGGCGGTTAAGCGGTTTGACCGCGACTGTTTCTTACGGAAAACTTAGTTCGGCAGACATCAAAGACGTAGCGTTGAAGTCAAAGTATTCGGCATTTAAATTCGATAAAATTGACAATTTAGCCATTACTTCCGCTTACGACGACTATCAAATCAACGCGGTGACTAACTTTTCAATCGATAGTAAATATGGCGATATCATAGCCAAAGAAGTTGAAAATTTAGCGGTCAAAAGTGCTTACACGGATTTTAAAATTCGGAAAATCGGAAGCAGTGCTGATTTTCAAACAGCTTATGGAGATGTTCGAATTGAGAGCGTGAAAAATAATTTTGATGCCATCAATATTAAAGGAAGTTACACCGATTTTTATATGGCAATAGACCCCTCAGTATCCTATCAGTTGGACGTTGTCACCTCTTATGGGGATATCAATCAACCGGCTTCTATGAGTACAAAATTGGATAAAGAAAAAGGTTCTACAAAGGAAATCATGGGTTTTGTTGGCAATCAAAATACTAAAAGTTTAATAAAAGCCCGTTTAACCTATGGGGATCTGATAATTAAATAAATAATGTTTTTTCATACTAAATTATTGATTTAATGTGCCGTCTTGAATGTATTATTCGAGACGGCTTTTTTTATCCTAAAAAAGGTTTTTCCCTCAGGAATGCACTTTTATTAAAAAAAAACCGCAAAATTCGAACATCTGTTTGATTCAGTGATTAAATTGCCTTCGAATTGTTTTTTAAAAATAATACAAAGTAACATGAAGATAAAATTCTGTGGCGCAGCGCGTGAAGTAACCGGAAGTTGCCATTTAATTACCCTTGATAATGGATTCACCATCCTTTTAGATTGTGGGCTGTATCAAGGCAATAGTGACATTTTGAAAGATTTTAATGACGAATGGCTTTTTAACCCAGCTTGGATTGATAGCATGATTCTTTCCCATGCGCATATTGACCATTCGGGCAGAATACCCAAACTGATAAAAGATGGTTATCATAAAACTATTTATTCGACCCATGCCACCCGTGCGCTGTCTGCCATAATGTTGCTCGATAGCGCGGGCATTCAGGAAAAAGATAGTGAATATGAAAATACAAAAGCACTCAAGCAAGGAAGAAAACCAGAAGCTGAGCCGCTTTACACAACAGAAGATGTGCAAAAAGCCATGAAACTTTTTGCGAGTTATAACTATGACCGTTGGTTTCATATTCACCCCGATGTAGAGGTGCTGTTCTGTGATTCAGGACATATTTTGGGTGCCGCAAGTGTCACACTGCGCATTAAAGAGAATGGAAAAACGACAATGCTTGGCTTCACAGCCGATATCGGACGACCCAATCGCCCTATTTTGCGTGACCCTGAGACTATGCCGGAAGTGGAATACTTGATTTGCGAATCTACTTACGGTGACCGTTTACACGAAACATTGCCGGAAGAAAAAGATAAATTTATTAGAATCATATCTGAAACCGTTGCCAAAGGCGGGAAAGTGATTATTCCGGCATTCAGCGTCGGGCGTACCCAAGAGATTGTATTTATGTTGGACAAATTAGCGAATGAAGACCGCTTACCGCGTATCCCTGTTTTTGTGGATAGTCCGTTGGCAGTTGATGCCACCGAGGTTTTCATTGAGCATCCGGAATGTTTCGATGACGAGATGCATTCTTACATGCTGAAAGACCCTAACCCATTTGGTTTTAAAAGCCTAAAATACATCCGAAAAGTCGAAGAATCAAAGGCGTTGAATGACCTCAAAGAGCCTTGCGTTATTATTTCATCTTCGGGTATGGCAAATGCCGGACGTGTCAAACACCACCTTTTCAACAATATCAGCGACCCCAATTGCACCGTTCTCATCGTGGGCTATGCCACACCTCAAACACCCGCCGGGCAATTGCGCGATGGTGCTGAATATTTGCGTTTATTTGGGGAATATAAACGGGTCAACTGCCGAGTCGAAATCATGGATTCGTTTTCAGCGCATGGCGATTATCAGGAAATGATTGAATTTATCAGCAATCAGAAAAATAGTCTCAAAAAATTGTGGCTGGTTCATGGTGATTATGAAGTGCAGCAAATATTTAAGAAAAAGCTGAACGAAAGTGGATTTAAAAACGTATTAATACCTGAACTCGGTCATGAAGAGGAAGTGTAAAAATGCCTTTTTTTGATTTTTTATCCGATAAATGATTCAATCTCAAATGTTTAAAACTCTGATAGACAATTATAAGAACTTATATTTAACCCGCCGATTTTTTATTGTCTTTGGTGCGGTGGCTTTTGTGTTTGTATTGAGTTTTACTTGGGCAGGGCTCTTCCCGATGGCACAAACGGCACTTGTAGCATGTTTAGGTATTGTGTTAGCCGATATTGTTTTGCTGTATAATAGAAACACTCAAATTGAAGCACATCGGCGATTGCCTAAAATGATGTCGCTTGGAGACGTCAATCACATCTATCTCGATATTGAAAACCATTCAGCTCAGCGATTAAAAATAAATTTGATAGATGAAATACCTTTTCAATTTCAAAAAAGAGATTTTGAAATGCGGCTTATACTGAGGGGGGGGGAAGCAAGGCGAACAGAATACGAATTGACGCCTACTGAACGAGGCGAATACACTTTTGGGAGTATCAATGTTTTCATAGAGTCCCTATTGGGTTTGGTACAAAGGCGGTTTCAAGAAGCCAAAAATATGAGCTTGCCGGTGTATCCTTCTGTTTTACAAATGAAAAAATTTGAACTGAAAACGTTACAACAAATAGCCCATCAATCAGGCATTAAAAAAATAAGGCGGTTAGGGCATAGTTACGAATTTGAACAAATAAAAAATTACGTTGCCGGTGACGATTTCCGTTCCCTCAACTGGAAAGCATCGAGCCGCCGCGCTCAAGTGATGGTTAATCAATACGAAGATGAGCGCTCACAACAAGTATATTGTATTATTGACAAAAGCCGAGTCATGCGGATGCCGTTTGGCGGACTGACGCTGATGGATCATGCTATCAATACCAGTTTGGTGATTTCCAATATTATTTTACAGAAAAAAGATAAGGCGGGTTTGTTCAGCTTTAGCGATAAATTGGGCTCTACTCTGAATGCCGATAACAGCCCAAATCAATTAAGCCGCATTCTATATGAATTGTATCGTGAAAAAGAAGGCAAGGGGGAAGCGAGTTATGAGTTGTTGTACTACGCTGTCAGAAAGTTGATTAAAGGCAGAAGTTTATTGATTCTTTTTACCAATTTTGAAAGCATGTTTGCCCTCGAAAGGATATTACCGACTTTGAGATTGCTCAATAACCTGCATCTTTTAGTGGTCGTTTTCTTTAAAAATACTGAAGTTGAGGATTTTACCAAAAAAGAAGCCGCCACCACAGAAGAAATTTACCACCAAACTATTGCTCAAAAATTCATGAATGACAAATTGCAAATGATGCAAAAACTCAGACAATACGGCATTCAAACTATCCTGACTCGCCCCGAAGATTTGTCTATTAATACCATCAACAAGTACTTAGAACTGAAATCAAGAGGGTTAATTTAGGATTTGGTTGTAATCTTAAACATTAAAAACCAAATCCTAAAAACTAAAAACTTCGGCCTATCGTACCATTTTCAATATTTCTTCCCGCTCATTTCTGAGAGAATTTATCAACTGACCTTGCGGTGCTGCGTTTTTTTCTAAGGCGTATAAATGCGAACAAGCCTTATACTTCTGCCATAAATCCTTGTAAATCAATGAATAATACCCTAAAAAAGGCAGTATTAAAATGAAGGCATATATAGACCATTTATTCACAATGAAAGCTATGACAATCAAAATAATATATTGGACAAGCAGAAGACCCATTGCAACAACAGCCATAACGGGTCCCTTGAACTCCAAGTAAGGCACTTTTTCGTTTTTAACTTTTGTGGCAAACCAACCCGCAAAGTAATGTGTACCCCAACCAATCAAAAAGGGGATAAAACCTAAAATCAAAACTATCAGGCTTTTGGTATTCGCATGCCAAGGTTGCGCTACCGCCACATCATCAATACTTTTCAACGCTAATTTTGAAAAATAAGCGCTTGTTTTTTCTTTCACGGTTTGTAGTGAATTCTCATCCATGCGGTTCACATTCTCCGCTATTTCCTGATGTGCCATCAATCGACGTTTCGATTCTCGTTGAATTGGAAAAACAGTTTCGGGGTATGTGTTGCGATAAAGAGTGAATAACTTTTCTGTCACATCATCATTTTCCGGATTTTCAATTTCAACAAGTAGCGGACGCATGGCATTTTGTACGTCCGAAGTCAATTGATTGACAGCTTTATTGTTGTTTTGATTGTATGTTTCATAGTATTTACTGAGGGGTATTGGTTCGCCAAACTGAATCATCAATTCTGAGCGGAAACGATGAGGGTCTGTGTAAGTGAGACAAACCGGAACCAAATGCAAATCAAGGTCACCGAATGCCTCATAGTTTCCAAAAGCCATCCGCGCCATTCCTTTCTGAATCGGACGCAAGCGTTTTACCGTTTTAGTGCCGCCTTCGCTAAAAATGAGAATACTTTTTTTCTCAGCTAAGGCTTTATAAATGTATTCCATAGTTGCAAAATTGCTTTTCAAATTGGAGTATCCATCTTTGAAACGAAAAATAGGAACCATGTTTAGACTTTCAAAAATACGGCGTACCCAGGGTTTCTCGAACATATCGCCTCGGGTAATAAAATGATATTCAACATCCCAATTTAAACAAGCCAAAACACAAGGCTCGAAAAAGCCTGTTGGGTGGTTGCACGAAAAAATCAAAGGCTTGCCCCGAGGGATCTTTTCTGAACCAACGTGAGATATTTTTTTAAAATAAATTCTAAAAACTATCGAAGCTATGGGTCTAACGACATTATAAAGATTCATAATAATTTGACTATCAATGACTTATGTTGTTCAATTTTTTCCTTTCACTCTATTCAAACCTGCTTTCGCAGAAGCATGCAGAGAATCGGAGTAATCATCAGGGTTTAACGCCAAACAGTAATTGAAGTATTGTCGCGCTTTGTCATATTGTTTATATTCTTCATATATAATACCTAATTGTAAAGCCGCATTACACGCAAAATAATATTTTGTTTGCTTGCCTGATTGAATGGTTTTATCATAAAATTGAATGGCTTCGTTGGTTTTTTTAAGCATCTGTAAAATTCTCCCCATCCGATACGTGTATTCCAATTTGTTGGCTTGACTCGGAAAAGACGACTCATTTTTAGATTTCAAATAATCATATGCTTTCTGATAATAACCGCCGTCAAAAAAAAGACGCCCCCTCAGTAAGGTTGGGTCTGGGGCTATACCCGACCGCGCTTCCTTCAAAGCATTTTTATCGCCTCCAATGTCAGCCCGACCAACTGTCTTGCAGTTTTCAATAAAAATTTTATAGCCTTCTCTATTTTCTCTCAACAATTCGAACCAAGCAATTCGCTGAAATCCTTCTTTGAAGTAGTTTCTACCTTTGAAATAATAGACGTATTTTTTCAAATATTCATCTGCGTCCGCATCACCTCGATACAATTTTGCTTGACCCAACATATAATCCAAAAAATAAACAGTATGATAACCGGTACCCACCGGGCGGTTTTGTAAAATTTCTATGGCTTTATCATTCCTGCCGGTACGCATAGCCACATTGGCGAGAGCGAAGCAATGCAGCATGTTTTCACGAGGTTTCAATTTGCCATTATTCATAATGTTCCAAGCCGATTCGCTCCGATTATTGAGGTGCAGCATCAAAAAAGCATACATGACCATTGCCTCAGACTCAAAAACAAAATCGTTTGTCTTGGCATAATTTATCACTTCTTCAATCTCAGACTGCCCCTGCTGAATAGTGCCGTTCATGCCAAACATGAGTTTTGCCCCCCATTTATATTTATCGGGAATCGTTCCCACCACAGCATGCAAAACACCCAATGTCATTTTGTTGGCGATAAAAGTGGGGAATTTTTGCTGATTTTTTTCCAGAGCTTCATATGCTGCACTTGCTGCATTTAAAGCGTCGAGATAATTACCGAATTTCACCTTATTCATTGCCCAAAATAACTGTACCTGTGCTTGGGTGAAGAGGTAATAAGGCGATTCAGCATCCCCATTTTTGAGGATATTTAATCTTTTTTTTTCATTCGCAGCAAATTTATCATATTCCGACTTATCTTCATTGATAAATATTTTTATGCATTCCAAATGATTTTCTATATAAATGGTAATAAGATTATTCGGATCCGTTTTACGTAACTGGCCAATCAAATCAACTGCCTCGTCAAATTTCAACGCTAATGTTTTATCATACGCTTTACGCGCTAATGGCGTAAATTCAAATTTACCGGCAGCTTGTAAAGCATTGAATATCAACAAAAAAAAGATGACTGTAATAGATATTTTTATGTTTTTCATTTTTAATAAAACCAAACAGGAATTGGGTTAATGCATAATTTTTTTCTTCCGGTTCTGGGAAAATTTTATTTAATATTTCTAACACGTTTTTTACTTTTGAGCATTCATCACTAAATATGCCGCAACACCCGAAAAAATAATATTCGGAATCCAAACCCCCACTATAGCCGGCACATCGGGTTGCATAGCAAATGTCACCGAAAACTTAGACAAAAAGATAAAAATGGCTCCGATGCCAATGCCCATAGCTAAATGCAAACCTATACCGCCACGCACTTTCCGAGCCGCTAAAGCCATCCCAATAAGGGTCAAAATAATGATAGTGAAGGGTTCTGATGTCCGCCTTTGAATTTCAATTTCATAGGGTTTGGTATTACCCATACCGCGAACATCCAATTTATTAATTTCTTTATAGAGTTCTGCAGTGGTCAACATTTCATTTTGATTGTGAAAACGGACAAAATCTTCGGGTTGAATATCAAGGATGGTATCAATTGCCTGAATACCGATTTCAAGCGTCTCGCTTAAACCATTGAAGGTGCGGCGCTGCACCTGGGTCAGCCGCCATTTGTTGGGATACCCTTTCCACTCTGCATTTTCTGCTTTTGTTAAACTTTTTAAGGTATGATTATCATCGTATTGCTCAATACGAAAATCTCGAGCTGTGGTATCATTTTTACGAAAATAGCCAATGAAAACTTTAGTATTGCTATTCAAAAACATGTGAATGTTTTCGGTTTTACCCTTATCACTTGTTTTTGTAATATAAGTATGCTCTATACGTAAACGCTCTTTATTGCCTCTCGGAACAATAAAATGGTTGAGAACCAAGTGCGTACTGGCAATGATAATTCCCGCAATCATATAAGGACGCATCAGCCGCCTGAAACTTATCCCTGCATTAAAAATGGAAATGATTTCGGAGTTGGTAGCCATGCGCGAGGTAAAAAAAATGACTGCAATCAAGGCATATAAAGGGAATAATAAAGTACTGATATGGGGTATAAAATTCAGATAATGCCCAATAAAAATGTCTCTTTTTGAAATTTCTCCCTTTGTAAATACATCTGCTTTTTCACTAAAATCGATGACACAAGCTATCAATGTCAGTATCAAAACAATGAAACCGAAAGTTGTAAGATACTTTTTGATAATATATTTATCTAAGATATTAATTTTCAAAAATCTGGTCATGTCTTATTTTTACCAATCTCTACGCCTAATGTTCTTCAATAATTACCTCGTCTTCCCCTGTTTTTAATTTAGTGCTGCGCGATTTCAAAGGATTGGCAGTCATCTCCATATATTTGTGACGATTACCGGCAATGTCTAAAGCTAAATAAAGCGCTTTGCGGAAAGAAGATGGGTTAGCCAAATTTTGTCCGGCTATATCAAAGGCTGTTCCGTGGTCGGGCGAAGTCCGAACAGCCGATAAACCGGCAGTATAGTTAACACCCTCACCAAAAGAAAGAGCCTTGAATGCCACAAGCCCTTGGTCGTGATACATCGCTAAAATTGCATCATATTTTAAATGCTGACCGGAGCCAAAAAAACCATCTGCTGGGAAGGGTCCCATCGCTAATATGCGTTGTTCTTTCGCTTGTTCAATGGCAGGGCGGATAAAATCCTCTTCCTCTGTACCCAACGCTCCTTCATCCCCCGCGTGCGGATTTAAACCCAAAATGGCAATCACCGGCTTTTCTATAAAGAAATCAACGCGAAGTGTCTCATTAAGGATTTTTATTTTTTCTAACACCTTTTCTCTTGTAATATTCTCCGCAACCTTGCTGATTGGCAAATGGTTGGTCACTAAACCGACGCGCAAATTATCATTCACCAACATCATCAGACTCTCTTTAGCACCAATTTGTTCAGTGATATATTCAGTGTGACCGGGAAAAGGAAAACCCGCCATTTTCATGGCTTTTTTATGAATCGGAGCCGTCACTAAAGCGGCAATTTCGCCTGATTTCCAATCTTTCACAGCAGCTTCAAGGGCTTTATAGGCATAAATACCCCCTGCTTCACTGAGTTTACCCACCGAAATATTGACATTTTCCTGCCAACAATTCACCACATTCACTTTGCCGGCTTCGGCTTCTGAGGCTGTCCGAATGTTCGCAAAGGGAAATTCTACCTGCACAATATTTTTATGATATGAAACGACTTTTGAAGAGCCATAAATAATGGGAGTACAATATTTCAGTAGCCTTTCATCAGAAACTGTTTTCAAAATTACTTCTAAACCTATACCATTGATATCACCTATTGTGATGCCTATTTTTTGTTTTTCCATATAAACCTAAAATTGAGTTTTTTTTCAGACCGCAAAGATAATTAAAATTTTAAGACGTCTAAGTACTGATTTTTCAGGGGGACGTAACAAATTATTCATTAGAAAGGGGCGTAGCTCCGATAGTTCGGTAGATTTATTGTGAATTGCATATTTGTATCGCGGCAGAGCCGCATAAGAATTTGATCGTATTGGGGGCGGCCGCGGTTCAAAATAATAATTTTAGATAAATCTACCCAACAGTAAGGGCTAAGCCCCGTACAATTTAGA
>JANPGW010000390.1:0-16504 GCA_031424115.1 Saprospiraceae bacterium
TCGTGAGCATTAGCATCTTCGCGGTCAACATAATGCGAGTCGTTGGAGGCGATAACTTTAACATTGTATTCTTTCGCAAAACGCAGCAACACTTCATTGACCTGAATCTGCTCTTTCAAATTATGGCGTTGTAATTCAATGTAATAATCTTCTCCAAAAATATCTAACCACCATTCAAACTCCTTTCGCGCCGCCGCTTCACCCTTTGTCAAAATGGCTTGAGGCACGGACGCCCCCAAACAACAAGTTGTGGCAATTAATCCTTTATGGTATTGTAAAACCAACTCTTTGTCAATACGCGGATATTTAGAATACATCCCTTCAATGAAGCCGAGCGAGCACATTTTCGTCAAGTTGCGATACCCCTCAGTATTTTTCGCTAAAAAGAGCTGATGAAAGCGTTTATCTTTTTTATCTTTTGTAAAAGTCTTCTCATGGCGGTTCTCAACCAAATAAAACTCACACCCGACAATAGGTTTGACGCCCTCAAATTTCGCTGCTTCAGCGACGAATTGAAAAACGCCGAACATGTTGCCATGGTCAGTGATAGCAACCGCCGGCATACCATCCTTTTGTGCTTTTTTGAACATGGATGATATATTGGCGGCTCCGTCTAAGAGCGAAAATTGGGTATGGCAATGGAGATGTGAAAATTTCATTTTTAAAACGATTTGTTTTGCAAAAATACAAATTCATTTTGATTTGTGTTGAAGTTTTTATCCACAATTCACGCTCAGATGGTTAATACTGAAAGCGGTAAACGTTTTTTACTGCTCATATTATTTTTATTTAATTGGAATTTGCTTAAAATTGTGCTCCCGTGCTTCAACAAAACTTAAAAACATTCTCAACCAAATCCAAATTATGAAAAAACAATTAATTGAGTGTGTCCCGAATTTCAGCGAAGGACGAGACATGACCATAATCAAGCAAATAACCGATGAAATAGAAAGTGTAGAAGGCGTTCTTTTGCTCAATGTTGACCCGGGTAAAGCCACTAATAGGACAGTTGTGACGTTCGTTGGGGAACCTCAAGCAGTGGTGGAGGCAGCTTTTTTAGCCATCAAAAAAGCGGCAGAAGTCATAGATATGAGCAAACACAAAGGCGAACACCCGAGAATGGGCGCTACAGATGTTTGCCCGTTGATTCCGATTGCCCACATCACTATGGAGGAGACCGCCGAATGGGCAAAACGCCTTGGCGAGATGATTGGTACTCCCCTAAGTATTCCTGTGTTTTTATACGAAGCGGCGGCATCTCGACCGGAGCGTAAAAATTTAGCAACCATAAGAGCGGGTGAATATGAAGGATTGTCCGAAAAACTCAAAAGACCGGAATGGCAGCCTGATTTTGGAAAGGCTGTTTTTAACCCGAAAGCCGGAGCCACGGTAATAGGGGCAAGAGATTTTTTAGTAGCCTATAATATCAATTTGAATACCACAAGCGTCCGCCGCGCCAATTCAGTGGCATTTGATGTAAGAGAGCAAGGGCGCGTTGTGACGGATGAAAAAGGTAAAACTCTTTTAGACGACAACGGCGAACCCAAACGAGAAGCCGGTATGTGTAAATCAGTCAAAGGAATTGGTTGGTTTATTGAGGAATACGGTATAGCGCAGGTATCCATGAATTTAACGAATATCAACGAAACGCCCTTGCATGTTGCCTTTGAAGCGTGTTGCCAAAGTGCCGAAAAGCGGGGTATGCGCGTAACCGGTTCAGAGCTTGTCGGGCTTGTGCCCAAAAGGGTTTTGATTGAAGCCGGTCAATATTTTCTGAAAAAGCAGAAACGTTCAGCGGGTGTGTCGGAAGACGAAATTATAAAAATTGCGGTCAAAACAATGGGCTTAGATGAGTTGACGCCCTTTGACCCGCAGAAAAGAGTGATTGAATATCTGCTCGAAAACCCCAATGCGGCCCCCCTCAGTATAATGAGCCTCAAAAAGTTTGCCGACGAAACGGCTTCAGAAAGCCCGGCGCCGGGTGGAGGCTCTATTGCCGCTTATATCGGTTCGTTAGGCGCGGCATTGGCAACTATGGTCGCCAATCTCAGCAGCCATAAAAAAGGATGGGATGATCGTTGGGAAGAGTTTTCGGATTGGGCAGAAAAAGGTCAGGCACTTAAAGACGCCTTATTAAAGAAAGTGGATGAAGATACTGCCGCTTTTAACGCCATTATGGAAGCTATGCAAATGACCAAAAGCACGGATTTAGAAAAATCTGCCCGTAAAACTGCCCTTCAAGCTGCCACTAAACAAGCGATAGAGGTGCCTCTCAGTACCATGCGACTTGCGACGGAAAGTTTTGAGACCATCAAAGTAATGGCGGCAATCGGCAATCCTAACTCTGTCAGCGATGCAGGTGTCGGTGCTTTGTGCGCAAGGGCAGCCGTGCGGGGTGCTTATTTGAACGTTAAAATCAATGCCGGAGGATTGGATGATAAAGATTATCTACAAAAAACGTTAGCTGAAGCTGAAGCAATGGTAAGCGAAGCCGATATTTTAGAAAAAGAAATTTTAGATATCGTCCAAAGTAAAATATAAAAGATGCCGATTTTTTTGAATATTTTTGCGAAAAGTTAAAAGGAAATGAATCAGCATAAAAAACACCGTCAAAATCTCGAAACCGAGCAAAAAGCGCTTGAAATCAATCTCGACGATAAAATTTATGGCACTTTTGCTGAAATTGGTGCCGGACAGGAAGTTGCCCGCTACTTTTTTCAAGTAGGCGCGGCGGCTGGTACTATTGCGAAAACCATGTCGGCATACGACAAAATATATTCTGACGAAATCTATGGACCTGAACCTAACGGACGCTACGTCTGCGAGAACCGTTTGTACAAAATGCTCGACCATGAGTTTGAGTTGATGGAAACACGTTTGAAAAATGATCGGGTTAATACCAATTTTTTTGCTTTTGCGGATACTGTTGCTGCTATGAATTTTAGTAAAACCATTAAAGGAGAAGGTTGGTTGGGGCTGAGGTTTCAACTTAAACCGGGCGGTAAGACAAATGACCTCGTTATCCATGTCAAAATGCTCGATAATGATAATAAATTGCAACAACAAGCCATTGGGGTTTTAGGTGTCAACTTGATTTATGGCGTTTTCAGATACAGCAACGATATTGAAATTCTTTTACAATCGCTCATGGATAGTCTTCATGGACGCGTTTCTATTGACATGATTCGCTTGAGTGGCGGCGACTTTAAAGATATTGATAACCGATTGCTCAGTTTATGGCTTATCAAACACAAAATGAGTAATGTGGCGATGTTCGGCCCGGATAAACGCAATTTGCACCCATCAGAATTTTTATACAGAAAAAACATCTTGGTCGTTCGCGGTAGTTTCCGTCCGGTGACCTTGGTAAATGAGGACATGATTACTGCCAGTTGGTCTCAATTCAGGAACGAAAAAGATGTAGATGCCAAAAAAAGCTATCTTTTGACCGAAATAACCCTCGACAATCTACAGCTTGAAGGCAATTTAGATGAAAAAGACTTTCTCGACAGAGCAGATTTATTATGCGCTTTAGGGCAAACCGTAATGATTTCAAATTGCGAACAGCACCAAAAACTGATTGATTATTTTTCGGATTTCAGAATTAATAAATTGGGTTTGGTGATTGGTGTTAAACAACTTTTGGACACGGTCAATGAAAAATATTACAACAATTTAGATGGTCGTTTGCTGACTGCTTTTGGTGAATTATTCACGCGCAATGTCACGGTTTATGTTTATCCTCTCTTGCAAGAAGGGAGTGATACGCTGATGAATGCAGAAAATATGCCGGTGCCCGATGGCGTAAAATTCCTGTATAAACACCTTTTAGACTCTCAACACATAGTGGATATTCAGGATTTTCACGCTGAAAATCTGCATGTTTACTCCAAACAAGTTCTGAAAATGATAAAACATGATGAAGAGGGTTGGGATGACATGGTACCTGACAAAGTAGCGAAATTGGTGCGTGAAAAATGCTTATTTGAGTTCCCTGCGCAATCTTTGTCTTTTGAATATTGATGAAAAACATTTTTTAAGTATGAAATTATACCCTTATCACGACCCTGAACTAATTGAAGCTGGCTGCGACGAAGCGGGGCGTGGTTGTTTGGCAGGACCCGTTTTTGCGGCGGCAGTGATTTTACCTAAAGATTTTGATGATGATATACTTAACGATTCTAAGTTAATGAGTATTAAAAAACGCCTTTCCATGCGTGAAATCATTGAATCAAAAGCTTTGGCTTGGGGGGTTGGCATAGCAAGTCTTGAAGAAATTCATGAATATAACATTGCCAATGCTTCCTATATCGCTATGAACAGAGCGATTGACAACATGAGGATAAAGCCCCAATTATTATTGATAGATGGTAAATATTTTAAATCTGAAAAAGACATTCCACACGTATGTATTATCAAAGGGGATTCAAAATTTGCCGCTATTGCGGCTGCTTCCGTTTTAGCCAAAACGCATCGGGACGAATTTATGGGAGCATTGAACGCTGAATTTCCTCAGTATGGTTGGGACATTAATAAAGGTTATCCCACAAAAAAACATCGTGAGGCGATTATACAATTTGGCTCTTCGGATTACCACCGCAAATCATTCAAATTGTTGCCTGATATTAAGTTATTTGATGAAAAACCCAGTAGAAAAAGGAAAAAATATAGCTGATGAATCTAAAAAGAAGAGTGTGTCATAATTTCATTATCTTATCAGTTATGCTATGGGGTCTAACTGCTTGTAAAACCACTCAACCGGTTGAAATACCTACCCCAATCCCTACGCCAACACCGACCACAACTTCTATTCGGCTTATTGATACGTCAAAAGTGCTGAACCAAAATTTCACGGGTCTGATGATTTATGACCTTGATAGTAATCGAACTTTCCTTGAACGCAATATAGATCGATATTTTGTCCCCGCTTCAACTACCAAATTATTCACTTATTATGCTTGTGTTAAAATATTGGGGGACTCTATTCCGGCTTTGAAGTATAAAATCATGGGTGATTCTCTTGTTATATGGGGTACAGGGGATCCTACGTTCTTACACCCTGATTTTAATACTACAAAGGTTTATAATTTTATAAAACAACAATCGCTCACCAAAAAAGTCTTTATCTCGGATGCCCATTTCTCAAATCCTTATTTTGGGGAAGGTTGGGCCTGGGACGATTATAACGACTACTATTCCACGGAGCTTTCGTCGTTTCCGATGTATGGCAATATTGTGAGGGTGAATGTTAAAAATAAAAAAACGACTATTCAACCCCGTTTTTTTGAACCTAATTTTGTCACCAATACTGAGGGGTACAATCCCCCCGAGTACTCGGGGTCGGGAGGGGTAATTAAAAGGAATAATTTTGACAATCAATTTTTTATACCTCGAATTGTGTCTGAAAAAATGGCTTACCAACAAGATATACCTTACAAAACAACCACCCTTCTCACGCAAAATATGTTAGCCGATACCCTGAAAAAAAATGTGGGTATCCTAAAATTGCCCGTGGCAAAAGATGCTTTGACCATTTTTAGCTTACGTACTGAGGGGGTCTACCGTCAGATGTTGCAAGAGAGCGATAACATGCTTGCGGAGCACCTTTTACTGGTGTGTGGGTCTGTGATGAAAGATTCAGTCAATTCTTCCTTTGCCATAAAAAGCGTATCTGATAGGTTTTTACAGGATATGCCTGACGCCCCCAATTGGGTGGATGGGTCGGGACTTTCGCGGTATAATTTGTTCACGCCTCGCTCATATGTCAAACTCTTACTCAAACTGTATGCGATTGTTTCTCGTGAAAAGCTTTTTTCCGTAATGGCAATTGGTGGGCAAGCCGGAACACTGAAAAATTCCTACGTCAATAATGGAAAACCTTTTATCTATGCCAAAACCGGCTCTATGTCAGGCGTATATAATTTGAGCGGTTATTTGGTGACAAAAAAGGGTAAAACCATGGCATTCAGTGTTATGAATAACAATTTTACAAAATCCGTTCGTGATGTCCGCTTGGAAGTGGAGCGCATATTGACGACTATTTATGAGCAAAATTAACAACCCAATTATATGACTTTCCGTTGGAAAATAGCGCAGGCTGCCGAGATTCGCTGGTGGCAAAATTACCTCAAAAATAAATCAACTACCGAATATGCTAATTGGAAAACACAGTATTGGGAAAATTTATTGGTAGAAACGGGTTTGGCTTTTTTGAATGAAGCTGATAAAACGAATCCCGAGAAAGGCAAAAATCTTAGAATCCTGGATGCCGGTTGTGGCCCTGCGGGAATTTTCATGATTTTCAAAAAACAAAAAGTAGATGCGCTGGACCCGCTTTTAGAAGATTATGAAGCGAAATTGACGCATTTCAAAAAAAGTTTTTACCCCAATGTCACTTTTTATGCGCAGCCGTTAGAGACTTTTGATAAAACCAATGCATACGATGCCGTTTTTTGTCTCAATGCCATCAACCACGTGGCGGATTTGAGTAAAAGTTTTGATATTTTGGTCAATTCTGTCAAGTCAGGCGGGCATTTAGTTGTCTCCATTGATGCTCATAATTATTCCTTTTTGAAAACTATTTTTCAAACGATTCCCGGCGATATTCTCCATCCGCATCAATACGATTTGCAAGAATATACGGATATGCTGATATCAAGAGGCTGCCCAGTAGAGAAAACAATTTTGAAAAAAAAGGAATTTATTTTCAATTACTACATTTTGGTTTTGAAAAAAATATAGAGTTTTCACACCAATGGCACGAATTTCTCACTAATTTCTCTAATTTTCAGGAAACTCGTGTGAAATTCGTGCCATTCGTGTGGAAACAAACATCATCAATCTTTATAAAACAACCATTTGCCCAATTCTTTGAAAGTCACTTTTTTACCGTACATCAAAATACCGACTCGATAAATTCGACCCGCCAACCACACTAAAAAGAGGACAGTGGCCACTAAAAGCGTTATAGACAAAGCCACTTGCCAAAAAGGCGGATTGAACGGCAATCGTGCCGGCATCACTATCGGCGAAAACAACGGGAAAATACTTGACCAAACTGCCAAACTGCTCTCAGGTGCGCGAATAGCCGTCATCATAATGTAAATAGCCAAAATGACGGGAATTGTAATCGGTAAAGTTAGGGATTGCGCTTCGCCGGTATCGTCACCAACTGCCGAACCTACCGCCGCAAAAAGGGAAGAATACATCAAATATCCTAAGACAAAAAATATCAAAAATAGAGGTATCATCGCCCACCAGTTTTGATTTTGTAATTCTATCATTAATTGAGCTGATTTGTTGACGCTTTCTATTTGTTCGGCATTGCCCATAGCTCCGCCCGGCATTTTCATTGCCGGATTATTAGCCATCTGTGAGGCATCAGGCCCCAGCAACGCCCCCACACCTACTGAAATGCCGGTAAGAAGAATCGCCCAAATCACAAATTGCGTTAAACCAACTGCTCCCACACCAATAATTTTACCCAACATTAATTGAAAGGGTTTGACGCTCGAAATCATTACCTCCACAATACGGCTTGTTTTTTCCTCCATAACCGAACGGAAAATCATCATGCCATAAATAAAAACGGATAAATACATGATAAAACCCATAAAACCACCGATGCCCATTGCGACCAAACCGGAAATCGAAGAAGCATTTTTATCACCCGCAATCGGGTCAGGGTCAATTTCAACTCGTGTTTTCAAGGCTGATATTTTAGCGGTATCAAGTTGCAACTCATTGATTTTGAATCCCTTAATCGCCTCTTCAATTTTGTCGGCAATGTCATTGCTCATGTCATTACCAAGTTTATCATCCGAATAATATTTGATAGTATAAGTATTGAGCATTGATTTTGAAATTGCCGGAATCACCAAAACGCCGTCATATTGCATATCCAACACCTGTTTCTTCAAAGCTTCCAAAGAGCCTTCAACCATCGTAAAATGCAAGTTGCTTTGATTTTCCGGGGCTGTTTTCAATATGCCGCTTTCGTCAAGGATCGCTATTTTTTTAAAATTATCATCCTTGTACATCGCCAATTTAACATTGAAAAAAATCAGTGCACCGATGCCCAGCGGCGTTAGGATAGTACCCAAAATAAATGCTTTTTTGGTAACGCGGGATAAGTATTCTCTTTTTATAATGAGCCAGAGTTTATTCATGACTGATAGTTGTATCTTAATGGGTGAAAAAATTTGGGTTTAATGGCTGCTGCAAGGCTTATTGCTGCACATTCGATTCGCCGACCTGACGGATGAAAATCTCGTTTAAACTCGGTAAAATTTCATTGAAAGCCGTCATGCGCACGCCCGAATCCAACAAAAAACGCAGCAAATGATTAGAATCATGGTTGGCGTCTAATTTGACGGTCAAATGCTGGGTAGAACTGTCATTTAAAGCTATTGATTGGTCAACGATTGTAGCGTGATTCGCCACACCCTCAGGCAATGACCCTTCAAAATCAATCCGAAAAATATGTTCTTTAAACTGCTGTTTGATATCCGCTACGCCTCCAAAAAGGACATTTTTGCCTTTATTGATTAACACTATCTTATCACATATTTCCTCCACTTGCTCCATACGATGCGTTGAAAATATAATGCTGGTTCCATTTTTATGCAATTCGTAAATTTCATCTTTCAAAAGATTGGCATTGACGGGGTCAAGCCCTGAAAAAGGTTCATCAAGAATCAACAAGCGGGGTTTGTGGATAACAGTCGTAATAAATTGGGCTTTTTGTTGCATCCCTTTCGATAATTCTTCCACTTTTTTGCCCCACCAATCCGTAATATCCAAACGTTCAAACCAGTATTTTATCTGCTTGCGCGCTTCATCATAACTCAAACCTTTCAGTTGAGCCAAGTACATGAGCTGCTCGCCCACTTTCATTTTCTTATACAATCCTCGCTCCTCAGGCATGTAACCGATTTGTTCCGGATGGTTGTTGTTCAACAATTCCCCATTAAAAAAAATACGACCCGAATCAGGTCGTGTAATGGTTGTAATCATCCGAATCAACGAACTTTTGCCCGCCCCATTGGGTCCCAGCATACCGAAAATAAAGCCTTCGGGGACATCAAAACTGACATGATTGACCGCAATATGTTTATCATACGTTTTTACGACATCTTCTATCTGTAGAATATTTTTCG
Organism: Saprospiraceae bacterium; assembly: GCA_031424115.1. GTDB lineage: Bacteria > Bacteroidota > Bacteroidia > Chitinophagales > Saprospiraceae > JAAFJT01. The sequence goes on from JANPGW010000390.1 coordinate 9,159, forward strand.
CCATTTGTAATTGTTGGGTTTTATCTCTCTTAAATCGTACTTAAAATAATCGGCAATTTTAATAATTTAAAGTGAAATATTTTAAAATTTATATTAAAATAGAGTTTTTCTCTACCAAAATGTAGTTTTGCATCTTAATAGAAACAAAATGAATAACCGCTGGCTTATTATCGCCAATCCCAGTTCAGGGAAGGGACATATTCAGAAAGTTTGGAGGGATATTGAACAGGCACTTTTGCGAAAAAACATCGTTTTTTCAATGAAGCAAACCTCAAAATCACGGGAAGCGACCCAATTTGTTCGCCAAGCTATTGATACTGAGGGGTATCGAAAAATCATCGGAATCGGTGGAGATGGCACCATGAATGAGATTGTGAACGGGATTTTTCAACAAACGACAGTTCCCCCAAATGACATTGCTTTCACCATGCTGCCCGTCGGAACGGGCAATGATTGGGCAGCGTCGTATAATATTACCCCTAATTTAGATGCTTGGATAGAAATGATACTGAGGGGAAGGATAGTGAGGCAAGATATTGGGGTTATAGAGTATTATGAGCATAAAATACTTAAAAAACATTATTTCGCCAATGCCGGCGGTTTAGCCTATGACGCCCACGTGGTGCAATCAGTAGAATCCAATAAGCGTTATATATTTGGCAAGAAAGTTTCTTATTTTTTGCATATATTAAAATGCCTTTGGGATTATGAACCGGAAAAAGTTCGGGTTGTTTTCAATAATGAGACGATAGAAGATTTTTTTTATACCATCAATTTAGGTATCAACAAAACATCGGGCGGCGGTATGAAAATGGCTCCGCAAGCAGTTAATGACGATGGGCTGATGGCTTTGACGCTGATTAGAAACCTTCCCAAATGGAAAGTGATATGGTACACTACAAGATTGTATAATGGCACCATCGGTGAAGTGACGCGTTACGTCTCGCTGCACCAAACGGAGCAAATCAAGATTGATAGTTTGGGAAAACCCATATATTGTGAAACAGATGGAGAATTGGTGTGCACAACACCCGTCGAAATTAATATTTTAAAACAAGCTTTAAAAATCGTATGTTAAAAATGAAGCATTTAATCGCCCCCTCAGTATTGGCGGCAGATTTTACAAAGTTGAGAGAAGAAATTGACATGGTGAATGCCAGTGACGCCGATTGGTTTCATTTGGATGTGATGGACGGGCGTTTTGTGCCCAATATTACTTTTGGCATGTTGGTCATTGATGCCATCCGCAAAATGGCGACCAAACCGCTGGATGTTCATCTGATGATAGTCGAACCCGAAAAATACATCGAAAATTTCCGCAAAGCCGGAGCCGATATTATCACCGTGCACTACGAAGTTTGCCCTCATTTGCATCGCACGCTGCAACAAATCCGCGCTACGGGAGCCAAAGCAGGTATTGCCCTCAATCCCCACACCCCCGTCACTGTTTTGGAAGATGTGCTTGAAATGGCGGACTTGGTGTGCCTGATGTCCGTTAATCCGGGTTTCGGCGGTCAAAAATTCATCTATCAAACCCTCAATAAAATCAGATTACTGCGCCGAATGCTGGATGAGCGCAATATTGATTGCCACATCGAGATTGACGGCGGCGTCGGTATGCAAAATGCAGAAGTCATTCTTCAAGCCGGAGCGGATGTTTTGGTAGCGGGTAGCAGTGTGTTCAATGCACCCGACCCTATTCAAGCAATTACAGATTTGAAAGGCATTTCTTTTAGGAAATTTGATAATTTTTAACTATTGAAAATGAAAAAATTATTCTCTTCGATTTTGTTTTTCACCGTTATACTGAGGGGGGGTATCTGGGGGCAGCGAATGAATGAAATTATTCCTCTGACGAGCCCAAGCGATAGTATTATTGAAAAACAAGGTTGGCAACTTATTTTTTCTGACGAATTTGAAGGTAATGCATTGGATGAGTTGAAATGGTGGCCTCAAACAGGTACTCATGCATCAGAATTACAATATTACACCCCTCGTAAAGAAAATATTTATGTTTCAGATGGATTGTTGCACTTACGTGCCATCAAAGAAAATTTCAAAGACTCCCTTCCTTATACATCAGGAATGGTGTTTTCATCAATAGAGTTTGGAAAAGGTAATTTTATTGAAATACGGTGTAAAATACCCAAAGGAAGAGGACTTTGGCCCGCTTTCTGGTTTTGGAGTGGACACAATGAGATTTATCAAGAATTAGATGTTTTTGAGTTTTGGAGCCATGATACAAAGCGTTATTGTATTACTAACCACTGGAATAAAGTATCGGGTGAACCTATTCAAAGTGCACCTTATTGGATTAGCCCCAAAACTAAAGAAGGTAAAAAAATAGATTTATCAACCACTTTTATAACATATAGTGTATATTGGGATGATAAAAATATCCTTTTTTTACTCAATAATCAACTCGTGGCTAAAATTAAGGACAATATTCCACCTAACCCTTTTCCAATTATTTTGAATTTGGCTATTGATAGCGGCAAGACAAAAAGACCCGATAAAAAAACTATCTTCCCAGCGGAATTTTTGGTAGATTACGTAAGGGTTTATAAACGTGAAAATGCCGTAAGTGAACTCATTAGACGATGAAATATTCAATACAACACTTAATAAAGGAGAGAGAGATAGCCGTCATGGCTGTTACATCATTCTTTTTGATATGCCTTTTTATTACTTTTAATTATGAAGGGACGGGAGATTCAGGCGATAGCATTTCTCATTTTTTATATGCTGAATATGCCTTTCAGCACCCAGAAAACTTTTTCTTTCAATGGGCAAAACCTTTTTTTGTGCTTTTTGCTGCGCCATTCGCTCACTTTGGCTTTGTTGGCATTAAGATTTTTAACAGTTTGAATGCGAGTTTGACGCTATTTTTCACCTATAAAATTGCTAAAAAGCTCCAACTACCCAATGCCGGTTTAGTATTGCTGATTTTAGCTACTTGCTCAACATATTTTACACTCATATTTTCCGGCTTGACAGAGCACTTTTCAGCCCTACTTTTGGTGATCGCCATATATTTATTTTTGAACGAAAAATACATTCCTGCAACCATCATTATTTCTTTTTTACCATTTGTGCGCTCAGAAGGGCTACTAATCATTGGGGTCACAGCATTTTATCTATTATCTAAAAAAGCCTATAAGTATTGGTTGCTTTTGCCATATGGTCATATTCTTTACTCAATAGCGGGGTATAGTGTGCATAAGAATTTTTTATGGGTTTTCAATAAAATATCCTATCTCTCATGGTCAGCCTATGGCAGTGGTAGCCCATTCCATTTTGTAGAACAGCTATATTATGCCTCTGGATTGCCACAATATGTCTTTTTTTTCGTTGGATTGATTTATTTTTTGCTTTTTTTGATAAAGAACAAGCTTTCTGTTCGAATGGAACTCTATGAAAAATATCCAGAAATAATGTATCTTATTTTCGGATATTTTGGGATTTTGGTAATTGCCCACAGCGTGTTTTGGTATTTAGGCATCTTCAACTCCTATGGTTTACCCCGTGTCATGAATACTGTAATGCCCTTGTTTTCTATCATTGTTTTATTAGGATTCAATTACGCACTCAACTTTATTGATAATATAAACCTAAAAATGAGCGTAAAATGGTTCATGATTAGCATCATGATGATTATGCCTTTTACCAATAATCCGGCTGCCATACATTTTCCAAGAGATTTTGTAAAACCTGCCGACCAGATTCTTTTGAGAGATGTAACGCAATATCTATCGCAAGATTTTAAAGGCTATACCGTATTTTATTCTAACCCTTGTGTCAGTTATTATCTTGAAATTGACCCTTTCGATACACAACAATCGCAATGGCTTTATAAAATTAACGAAATAGACATTCCAAAGAATTCGATTATTATATGGGATAATTTATTTTCAGTGATTGACCATGGTTTCAGCCTTGAAAAGATACAAGCTGACGATCGTTTTGAAGAAGTAAAACAATTTGAAAATAAAACGACGAATAATCATTTTGTCCTTTTCAGAAAAAGGAATTGAAATAATTGTTGTTAATTTTAGTGTAATAATAACTTTGGTGTCAGGTTTTCGTTCATAACTCGTGTATTTAACTCAGCTTTAAAGTCTTCTTTTTTATATGAAAAAAATATTTACCTTCTTCATCGCTCATATATTTTCTCTGCCTTTTGTTTTTTCACAAACAGCAACCATTTTTGGGGTTGTTACTGAGGGGGGAACCAATCAGCCGATTGAGTTCGTGACAGTGTATATCAAAGAGACTAATAAGAACGTACAGACCAACGCGGCGGGAGAATACTCTTTGTCTATCCCCGTTGGCAAAACAGCTACGCTTCAGACGAGTTTGGTCGGCTACAAAGAAGCCAAAATAACGATTGAACCCATGCGGTCAGGCACTCAAAAACGCATTGATATTGCGCTCGTTGTATCAACTTCGCTACAAGAAGTGGTCGTCAAAGAAAGCCGGATTAAAGACAACGGGATGATTCGGGAGGATGTGAAGGATTTTAAACTTCTGCCCACTACAACGGGCAATTTAGAGTCCGTTTTACCGCATATCGCATTGGGTACCAATTCGGGGTCAGGCGGGGAGTTAACCTCTCAATACCAAGTACGGGGTGGTAATTATGATGAAAATTTAGTGTATGTCAACGATTTTGAAGTGTATCGCCCACAATTGATTCGAGCGGGGCAACAAGAGGGTTTGACCTTTGCCAATCCGGATTTGGTGCGTGATTTATCGTTTTCATCAGGTGGTTTTGAAGCGCGTTATGGCGATAAAATGTCGTCAGTCTTAGATATTAAATACAAACGACCCGATTCAACGCGGTTCTCAGTAGCCGGTAGTTTTTTGGGTGGCTCAGCCCATTTAGAAGGCAGTAAGAAGATAGGTGGTACGGATGGGTATCGGCGATTTCGCTATTTGTTGGGTGCACGATACAAAACAACTAAATATTTACTCAGTTCATTGCCCGTAAAAGGAGAATATGTGCCCAATTTTGCGGATATTCAAACCTATTTGACCTACGACGTTAGCAGAAGTTGGCAAGTGGCTTTGATGGGTAATTTCAATTCGAGTGTTTATAATTTTTTTCCGCAAAGCAGTAACGTGGCAACGGGTTTGATTAATTTTACTTTGGGTGTGCGCACAGCCTTTGAAGGACAGGAACATGATCGCTTCAAAAACGGTATGGGCGGTGTTTCATTTACCTATTTGCCGGATAAAAAAAAGAATCCCTATTTTTTGAAATTTCTGGCTTCGCGTTTTCAAACAAGCGAATCGGAAGGGATTGATATCATCGGCGATTATTTGATCGGGGAAATTGAGACCAATTTGGCAAAAGACAATGCCGGTGATATTGTTTCGACGCTTGGTACCGGCACACAACACCAATTTGTACGAAATAATCTCTTTGCTGCTGTGACCAATCTGGAGCATAAAGGCGGTTATGAAATGCAAATTGAGACTAAGAACTTGTCTATTACCAAAACCCATTTTTTTCAATGGAGTGCCAAATACCAAAATGAAGACATTTCTGATAAAATAAATGAGTGGGAACGTTTGGATTCTGCCCTTTACTCTTTGCCTTTCCGCGACGATAGTTTAGTGTTGAGAACCGTTTTAAAGACAAAGAATAACCTCACGTCAAATCGTTTTACGGCCTATCTTCAAGATACTTATACTTGGCGTAAGGACAGTGTCGGAGAATTCCAAGCGACTTTAGGCGTCAGAGGGGCCTATTGGGATTTGAATAAAGAAGCGTTTGTGACGCCACGTCTCCAATTAGCTTATAAGCCCTTGAGCTGGGAAAAAGATATTTCGTTCCGTTTATCGGGCGGGTTGTACTATCAGCCACCTTTTTATCGAGAATTGCGCTCGCCGCAAGGGATTGTCAACGAAAATGCTTTAGCTCAAAAGTCGGCTCAAGTTGTTGCCGGTATGACGTATGATTTTTCAATCGGTAAATTGCGGAGCATTCCTTTCCGGCTGATTACGGAGATTTACTACAAAAAATTATGGGACTTAATCACGTATGATGTGGACAATGTCCGCATCCGATATGCCGGCTTGAACAATGCCACGGGCTACGTTATGGGCTGGGATATGCGGGTAAATGGCGAATTTGTGCCCGGTGCTGAGTCATGGATTAATCTTTCCCTCCTCCGGGCGCGTGAAAGCATCACGAACGTGCAGCATAAAGAGCGAGCAATTGGCGATCCAAAAGGACAAAACATAGCCGATGTACCCCGACCAACTGATCAGTTTTTGACTTTATCGGTGTTCTTTCAGGATTATCTGCCTAAAAATAAAAATTTCAAGATGCACCTGAATACCACGATAGGCACCGGCTTGCCGTTCGGCTTCCCGGGCAATAATGAGATATATCGAAACACTTATCGCTTAAAACCCTATCATCGGGTGGATTTGGGCTTTTCCGTTTTGCTGTGGGATAGAGCTTGGGCAGGTCGTAAACCACATCATTTTTTGCGGTTTTCCCGCAATACATGGTTGAGTTTGGAGGTATTTAATTTGATGCAAGTCGCCAATGAAGCTTCTAAAACATGGGTTAAAACGATTTATAATACCCAATTTGCCATACCTAACTATTTATCTTCTCGGCGTTTGAATCTGCGGGTGCGGATGGATTTTTAATTAAACATAAGTCAGAATGATAGAGAGTTAGTCACTTTATAGAAAAAATCTACCAAATTTAATTCTAAATTCTTCGAAATAACCTTGCGAGGATTTTGAACCCTCGCAAGGTCAAGTTGAAAAACAGAATATAATTTGGGCTAAAAATTTTTAAAAAACTTATTACACAACCCCTCTTTGGCTTTTCAAAAATTCGGGATGACTCATGTTTAAGTTCTACTCAACCAAATTTTTCTCCACGATTTTCTTCTCTAAACCTACTGATTTTGCTCCCCTGTCTTTGGCTTTTGACCAATATTTTACTGCCTCGTCTTTATTGCCTAACTTAAAAATATAGTCGCCATAAAGTTCCAATACTGAGGGGTCGGTTTCCATGGATATTTTTAAGGCTTCATCCGCCATTGATTTGCCTTTTTCTGATTCACCGCGTTGTTGAAGCGAATGAGCATATTTTATCATAGCGATAGAAGACTTATTATTCAGTTTTAAAGCATCTTCAAATAGTTTATCAGCTTTTTCATAATTCTTTGATTTAGAATAAGTTACGCCCATTTCAATCAAAATATCATGCTTGAGAGAAGGTTTTTTAGAAGACATCATAACGGCTTGTTCGAGCGACGAAATGGCTTCACCAAATTTACTTTTTTTCTCATTGGCAATGCCGTTAAAATAGAAACCGG
>JANPGW010000391.1:0-11139 GCA_031424115.1 Saprospiraceae bacterium
TAGTTGAAAATATTGTCGCTTTTTCAATTACTTTTGCCCACAAGAGTACCGCAGATTGTTTATTTTCCTTTTTCACAAATTGTTATAGGCAATTTGCGTACTCCTTTTTTATATTACTTTTTTTTGGTAGACAGTAGTTTAATTTCACCCTTCAATTTTGAAAAAATAAATTCTAAAAAATATGGCATATTGGTTAATAAAATCTGAACCTGAGACATTTTCATTGGATGATTTTAGAAAAGAGAAAGTGACGGTTTGGTATGGCGTTCGCAATTATACGGCTCGAAACAACTTGCGGGCTATGCAAATGGGAGATATCTGTGTTTTTTATCGCAGTGTGACCAAACCGGCTATTATAGCACTGTCAAAAGTTGTGCGGGAAAATTATCAAGATCCGACGACCGAAGAACCGGCTTGGGTAGCAGTGGATGTAGAATTTCTTGAAGAATTTAAAAAAGAGATACCCCTCAGTATGATTAAAGAAATACCGGAATTACAGGATATGGCTTTGTTGAAATTGAGCCGTTTATCCGTCCAACCTGTTACGCCCGATGAATTTGATGTTATTTGTAAGATAGGACGCGGTTAAGAATGATTGTTTAATTTAGGTGAAATAAAAAATCCGATGAGCACAATTCATGCCATCGGATTTTTTTTATGACTCATTTTACAGAGATAGTCTAAAAATTATTCATCACCACCTGCAATCGCAATCAATTTCCAACCCCACTCAGCTTTAGCCTTGTTATAAGAAAGGAGAGCGATGCCTTTCAGATGTTGACCATCGTATAAACGATGTCTTTTTACAAGGTCAGCACCGACATAAATATTGCTCGGCTTCATGAAACCAAAATCACGACCATAAGGAATCTGAATCGTTTCATTGATGATTTGGCAAATATCTTTCGGGAAACGTTCTCTTTCAAATTTACCACCGACCACTTTCCACATTTTGCCGGTTTCAGTCTCCGCTTCACGCAGTTTTATTGCCAAAATATCACCCACTTTCACTTTCATGAAAGGTCCCTTTAGGTTGTGCTTACCACCGATTTTTTTATCAACGGCAAAGAAAAACACACCCCTTTCAGGGTCAACGTGCGTGACGATAGCGATGCTATCCGGTAAGTCAGCCCAGAGCAATGCATCGGCACGACCGGCGTGTCGGGTGTAAAGCATTTTATTGGTAGGTGCATAACGGGCGTTTTTATACCATTCTTGTTCAGTCCATGCTTGCATGGTTTTGGACAATTCACCTTTTTTCTTCCGATTTCTAAGCACTTGTTCAAGTTCAGTTCTGGCTTCATTGTAAAGATGCAACTTTACAAGCAGCGCAGAGAAAGACTCCCGAACGTGAGATGCCAATTCTCCTTGAGCCGGTAAAAAGAATGCTTTACAGTAGCAAGCCATGGCATCATTGTCTCTGCCTTCCATTGCAAGACTTTCAGCCAATGAAGCCCAAGCCCAGAATTGATTGTTTTGACTTTTCAGAACATGAACCAATTCCATCTGAACACGCTGAGGCTTACCCAATTGCGACATGAGCAGAGTACGCGCATAAGGCAACCACACATTGCGTGGCAAACGCTCTAATATTTCCTCCAGCAGTGGTAGAAATTCCAAAGCATATTCCTTTGCTTTATCCACTACTGATGGATCGCTACTTCGCAAAGAACTAACCAATACTCGGCTGTATGTCAAATACGCTCTCTCGCAAAGGCTCGGAATGATAGTACCGGTACCCGTTTTGAAAGGAGCGTAATCTTCTTCTCTAAAATGATCGAAATTCCAACCATGTAAGAAATCTAACAAATCAACGCCTTCAACATCTTTGAAATATAAGGCAATTCGCAACATCTGAGCGTGCAGGTTACTGGGCCCTAAAATCTCAAAACGCTTGTAAATGTTGAAACATTTATTGACGAGTTCTACATCAGGGTCAGGCTTAGGCGCTAATTCTGCCAACAAGCGGTATAAACACCACCCGACGTTCACATAGGCTACTTTTAAGTCTTTGATAGTTTTCAGAACCTCTTCGTAAATGGCGAGAGCTTCTAAATTTTTACCGGATTTACTGAGCTTGTTAGCTTCCTGCATACGCGGGAATTCCGGGTGAATCTTTCGTTGATACGCACGATACTGTTCATGTAACGGATCATCTTCCGGTAATTCAAGAGAATAGTATTTACCATACCATTCAATTGCGCTATCGGAATTGCCACTTTCGTGTTCGCTCACCATTTTTTGATAATAGGCGGTTGCAGCGGCACGTTTTACATCCAAGTCTTCGGGCGTTTTTTCGAGGGCTTTTTTTACGTCCACCAAAGCTGCATCGGTTTTTCCGGCATCTATTTTGGCTTGTACGTCATCCAATAAAGTCATAGTTGCATTAAATTAAAAAAAATAAAATTGTGTTGGTTTTAATAAAAAAGCGCCTAACATATTGATAGTCAACTAAAAATGGTTAATCTATTTATATCATAAAAGAGCTAAACGCCTCACATAATCTTCTGTCATTTAATAATTTGGACAAATATAATACTTTCATTAAAATCTTGAATCTTTTTTTTAATAATGTTGAAAAGAGTTTTATTTTTTTGATGCTTCTATATTGTTAACACCGGTTTGTAACGCCTAATTAACCGGATAAGTTCAATTTTTGTAACGAAAAATATTCTTGCGAAAAATAATATTACGCTTTCTTGACAAACGCTTGCACCTTCCCAAAAGTGAGTGACCGCCATAACCATTCAAGGGGACCATAATAAAAACGACTTAGCCACCACTTACTTATGAACATTTGACAGATAAAAACTATCAAACCCATTAACAATGCAACTGAACTGCCAAAATCGCCTAATTTCCCTAAGCCAAATCCAAAGAAAATAAACGTACCGATGAGTGTTTGTGATACATAACTTGTCAAAGCCATTCTACCCACAGGTGCAAATTTGGATAATAGCCGTTCTCCCTTAACTTTTCGATAAAGCCAAACGAAAATACCCACGTAAAAAAACATCATTGATAAATTCCAAACGTCATAAAGCGTCATCCCGAAAATAACTTGCCAACTCGTTTGGTCAAATTGTTGATTTTGTCCACCCCCCTCAGTATGGGATAGTTTTGACAACACAAATTCAACCCCAAAACTCAACAAAGGCAAAGCAATGGTCGCAATACCGCCCCATTTCAACATTTTTTTAAAAGTTGTCCAATTGGCTTCTATGTCATCAAATATGCGCCGCCTTCCGGCCCATAATCCCATTAAAAAATAGGCGAAGGTTTGGTATCCTCTTCCAAAAAAGGCAAATTGGGAATCCAATCTAAAACGTAAACCATCTGTTGCATTCAAATAAGCTATTTCACTGAAGCTACCTTTTTTCATAATATCAAAAGCCTTGACAGCGCGCAAGGAATCGGTTTGCTCAATTGCTTTCTGCTCAAGGGGTGTGGGTTTGTGGAGGGCGTATTTCATCACCATCCGAGGAAAACTCAACATCAACAATAGGATAGCAACGAGTAGCCAACGCGTACGCACATGGTAAAAAAGAAGCAACGGGAAGCCTAAAAGAGCAAAAATGGTCAAAATGTCCCCACAATAAAACAAATTATGCACAAACCCAATGGCGAGCAGTACCACCAATCGCCAAGCAAACCGCCATCGAAAATCTGAATCTGCATCACGAGCTTCAGCGTGTTGCATTTGTAAAACAAAGCTCAATCCGAAAAGAAACGAAAACAAAGCAAAAAACTTACCCCGAACCAAGATGAAAAAAATAGCGTCAAAAACTTGATCCAATACAGGGAATGAAGAATGAGGACTATATCCGGAGGGGGGATTTCGACCGAAATATTGTTCCATAAAATGCACTGCAACGATGCCCAAAAGGGCAAATCCACGCATGGCATCAACGGCGTCAAGCCGATTAGAATAGGTTTGTAAGGTTTTCATAGCACAAGGTTGTTTTGTAAGTGAGTAGAGATTTTTTAAAGAGACTAATAAAACGAAAGCGTTGCAAAGCATAATGCGCCAATGGAACATACGGTATTTATTTGACTTCCAAACACGAATTTAAGTTACTATTAACCCGAAAAATATGAATACGGAATAAAAAAGATAATTTATTGCGTGAAAGTTTGCACAAATCGAAAAATGTCTATACGTTTGTAAACAAATTCGTAAAGCTCTTTTCTAAAGCAATAAAAATATCAGCGAGGCAATGAAATTTTCGCCCTTTTATTTTGGTTTTTATTTTTACTTCTTTGGTTTACCAAAAAGGGGCTATATCATTGCATCATAAATTGAAACATCAAATTTCAACATAAATGTAAAAAAAGGAGTCCCATTAAGGACTCCTTTTTTTGTTGCATAAAATCCAATTTAGCATTATCAAACATTTTCAATTGTCAAAAATGGAATCATATTATCAACCGATATTAACCGAAACACAAAATCTAAAACCTCAAGCCTCAAGTGTTACTAAGGTTGCTATTCAGGGCGTCGAAGGGGCATTCCACGAAATTGCCGCAAGATACTTCCATACTGAGGGGGGGATAGAAATTGTGCCAGCCGATACTTTCGATATTTTATTCAATAAAGTATTGACCGGTGAAGCCAATGCGGCTGTGATGGCAATCGAAAATACCATCGCTGGCAGTATTTTACGCAATTATAATTTATTGAATAACAGTAAGTTACGGATTAAGGGAGAAGTTTTTTTGCGCATTAAACAAAACCTTATGGTATTGCCCGGCACTACAATTGAGGACTTGGAAGAAGTACATTCTCACCCGATTGCATTGCAACAAGTGGAAGATTTTTTTGAGCAATATCCTCATATCAAGCTGATTGAAGCGCACGATACGGCTCTTGTTGCCAAAGAGATTAGAGCCAAAAGCTTAACTAAAATAGGAGCCATTGGTTCAGTTTTAGCGGCTGAAATATATAATATGGATATACTCGCTGCGAGCATCGAAACTTATAAAAAGAATTACACCCGTTTTTTATACATCAGCCCCGACGATACTGAGGGGGGGCTGGCGCACACATTCGATAAAGTATCAGTGGTATTTCATACAAGCCACACCGTTGGTAGCTTGCACAAAGCCTTAGAAGTGCTTTCAAGAAACAACTGTAACCTAACGAAAATCCAATCGGCACCTATCATGGATAAGCCGTGGGAATACCTGTTTTATGTAGATTTTACTTTAAGTAACTACTCTAATTACCCACAAGCGATGGTGGAATTGCTGCGTGTTGCAGGGGAAGTGAAGGTTTTAGGTGAATATAAATCGGGGGCGTACCACGAGTAGCCCATCAATAGCGGGCGATTTTAATCGCCCGAAAACGAGGTAAAACGATTTTTCCAGACGATTAAAATCGCTCGCTATTGATGAGAACATCGAGATAAATTTTAAAATTAGAAATACCAATTTAATTATGAATATTAAAACTGCTTCGAGATTAAACTCAATTAATGAATATTACTTCTCGAAGAAGCTAAAAGAAATCGCTGAAATGAATGCGGCGGGTAAACAAGTTATCAATCTTGGAATTGGTTCGCCTGATTTACCCCCCTCAGTAAGAACCATTGAAAGGCTCATTGAAACGGCAAAATTGCCAACGAGTCATGCGTATCAAGGTTATGTGGGCGTGCCTGCTTTGCGTGAGGCGATGGCGAAGTTCTATTCAAAAAACTATCGTGTAGAGTTGAACCCCGTGAATGAAATAATGCCGCTTTTGGGGTCAAAAGAAGGGATTATGCACGTGTGTATGACGTATTTGGAAGCGGGAGATGTGGCTTTGATTCCGAATCCGGGTTATCCAACCTATCGGGCAGCGGTGACTTTGACGGGTGCAGAATGTGCAGAATATCATCTTACGGCTGATAATGGTTGGTTGCCTAATTATGCGGAATTGGCGAAAATGGATTTATCGAAAGTGAAAATGATGATTGTCAATTATCCCCATATGCCCACGGGTGCGGAAGCGACAAAACAAGCATTTCAAGATGTAGTTGATTTCGGTAAAAAACACAATATATTAATTATCAATGATAACCCATACAGTTTTATCTTAAATGACCACCCCCTCAGTATATTGGAAGCCGAAGGAGCAAAAGATGTCGCGTTGGAGTTGAATTCACTATCTAAAAGTCATAATATGGCAGGTTGGCGTGTGGGTATGTTGAGCGGAAAAGCGGAGTATTTGAGTGATGTCTTGAGGTTCAAATCCAACATGGATTCGGGTATGTTTTTACCTGTTCAATTGGCAGCCGTAGAAGCCCTCAATGCTGATACTGAATGGTTTAGCCAACTGAATGATATTTACAGACAACGCCAAAAAACGGTTTTTAAACTCATGGATTTATTGGGTTGCACCTATGATTCGAATCAAAAAGGGATGTTTGTTTGGGCGAAAGTACCTTCTCCGTACTCTCCCCCCTTGGGGGGACAAAGGGGGACTGGCTTTGAACTATCCGATAAGATATTGTACGAAGCGAATGTATTTATTACCCCCGGTGGCATTTTTGGCTCAAATGGCGATGGGTATATTCGGGCTTCATTGTGTGCGAAGGTGGAGGTTTTTGAGGCGGCTATAAATAGAATAAAAAATCATGTTGAGTCATGTTAAATAAATTATTGGTTTTCGTTTTAAGGCTATTTTTACCAATAATATCAATTGTTCTATTCTTGGTTTTAATGATAGTATCTCTCCTCAAGAAGATATGGTCAATAATATCGTACCCTTTCAGGAGACTTTCTAATAGGCTTCAAAAATGGAATGATAAAAAGTTATTTGAGCAATTCGGACATGAGAAATATTTTTTCTATTCAAATACCAATCGGAGGATAATTGAAAGAGAAATAATCCCCCTTTTAGACCGCTCTTTTACTATTCATTTTATAGATAAAGGCGATATAAAGGCATGGGATGCTCAAAATTTTGTTCTGAAATCTATCGCTAAAAAACATTTTAGTAAAAATGGCTATCCTTATATATTGAAAATAAGGGAAGATGGATATTATTGTATATCTGTAAAGAAGAATGTGAAGTATTTGAACGAAAAAAAAATAACGGCATCTAATTTTATAAGACTCACCAATAATTTTTTTATTGATTAAAAAGATACATGAGCAATCTCAAAAAATTAAAATTTGATAATTATCCGTTGCATAGTTATTTTAAAACGAATGAAAAGGCTGAAAAAGCATCTCAGAGATTTACACAAATTTCCTAATGCCTTAATCAATGAAGGACAGTAGTTTAGAAGTACAGTTAAAAACAGCTTTAAGAAATTTGTAAAATATTGATTATCAATAGTTTTATTTTATGACAATAACAATAATAGGGATAGGTTTAATAGGTGGCTCCTTAGCAATTGGCTTGAAGGAGAATGGTTTTGCAACCGAAATAATTGGCGTGGAACGCAATGAAGAATATGCTAAAAGGGCTTTAGAATTGGGTTTGGTGGATAAAATACTGCCGTTTACTGAGGGGGTGCAAGCGGCTGATATTGTATTGGTGGCTACGCCTGTGACCACACTTGTTGACCTATTGCCAAGGGTGCTGGATATAGTTGATAATCAAATAGTTATGGAGGTAGGCTCTACGAAAGTAAATATTTTAGAAGCCGTTAAAAACCATCCTAAACGGGCTAATTTTATCGCTACGCACCCGATGGCAGGTACAGAATTTTCGGGTCCTGATGCAGCAATTCCGAAACTTTTTGAAGGCAAAGCTTGTGTGTTGTGCAATGTGGAGGAAAGCAGTGCCGAGGCACATAAAAAGGCGGTGGCAATGTACAGTTCATTGAAAATGAAAATTGTGTATCTCGATTCTGAAAGCCACGATGTGCACACGGCTTACGTGTCGCATATTTCACACATTTCGAGTTTTGCATTGGCATTGACGGTTTTAGAAAAGGAAACCGATGAGGAAAAAATATTTGAATTGGCGAGTGGTGGTTTTAACTCCACGGTTCGTTTAGCCAAATCGAACCCTGATACTTGGATTCCCATTTTTATGCAAAATCGGGACAATGTACTCGATGTTTTGGACGAGCATATTCATATTTTAAGTATCATGCGCAGTTGTTTAATTAAAAAGAACTTCGATGAGTTCTATAAAATGATTGAAAAAGCGAACGATATTAAACGCATTTTGAAATAAAACACCCGTGCCATCCCGAGAATCGCGATGGCACGGATTTAATTGAATTTTAAATATAAAATATTGAAAACGAACACTTTAAGAGTTTTTAACGTAGTGGCTTTAGTGGCTGTTTTAGTAGTCAATTACTTAGCGACTGGAGCGTATATTAACGGTGTAAGAACCAATGTGATTTCAGATAAAAACCCGAATGAATTTGCACCGGCAGGGATTACCTTTAGCATTTGGGGCGTCATCTATTCGCTTTTAATTGCCATACTTATTTGGCAGTTCATATCAAAAAGCACTCTAAAAGAAGAGGCGATTGATAAAATAGGGCTTTGGTGGATTGCCAATTCTGCTTTCAATGTGATATGGCTTTTCCTTTGGCATTACGAATTATTAGCCATTTCGGTGCTCGTAATGCTCGGGATTCTGTTCACTTTGGTGCAGTTGAATACCGTAATTTCGATGAAAATTGCGCCCAATACACCCGCTAAAACCCTTTTAAAGGCTGGTTTCGGCGTATATTTGGGGTGGATTTGTATCGCTACTATTGCGAATGTAACGACTTGGCTGGTGAGCGCAGGCTGGAATGGCTTCGGTTTTTCAGCTACTTTTTGGACGGGTGGCTTAATAGGTGTGGGCAGTATCATCGTCAGTTTGATAACCATTAAGCTCAAAAATCTTTTTATTGGAGCGGCTGTTGTGTGGGCATTTATTGGCATTATTATTAAGCAAAATCAATTGCATGGCGATTTTACGCCTATTAGTTGGGCGGCAATGACTTGGGCTTTACCTGTGATAGTTGCGATGATATATTCTAAGACTTTTAAGAAGTAATTTATCAAAACTGAGGGGGCATTTTAAGTAAAAATTTTAATTGAAATTTTATATAAATATTTGAAAATCAATTTTTTATCAAAGAGAAAATAATTGTATTATGGAATTAAAACCTTTTTTGGACATCAAAGAAAACCGTCCATTCCTCATAGCAGGACCTTGCTCAGCGGAGACTGAAGGACAAGTGATGAGCATTGCTAAAGATTTGGCGGCTCAGGGCAATATTTCACTTTTCAGAAGTGGCATCTGGAAACCTCGCACGCGCCCGGGTATGTTTGAAGGCGTCGGCAGTGAAGGCTTGAAATGGCTTAGGCGCGTGAAAGAGGAAACCGGCTTGAAAACCACCGTGGAAGTTGCGAATGCTCATCATGTTTATGAAGCATTGAAATTTGGTGTGGATGTGTTATGGATTGGCGCTCGCACAACCGTTAACCCATTTTCGGTTCAGGAAATCGCAGATGCATTACGCGGTGTTGACATTCCGGTAATGATTAAAAATCCCATTAATCCGGATTTGGAATTGTGGTTAGGTGCTTTCGAGCGTTTAAACAAAGTAGGTATCACGCGTATGGCGGCTATTCACCGCGGTTTTTCTTCGGCGGCTAAGTCGGCTTACAGGAATGTACCGCATTTTGAAATTGCGATTGAATTGATGCGCCGTATGCCGAATTTACCCATTATCGGTGACAATTCCCATATATGCGGTAATCGACATATGTTGCAAGAAATGGCTCAAGAAATGATGGATTTGAACTTTGATGGTTTGATTACGGAGGTGCACTGCAATCCTGATGAGGCTTGGTCAGATGCTAAGCAGCAAATTACGCCAGATCGCTACAAGGAATTGATTGATTCTTTGGTCATTCGGGCTGAAAAAGATGCCGGCTTCCTGAAAAATATTGAGTCATTGCGGGTTCAAATTGACGCGATTGATACCGAAATGATGAACATGCTCGGCAAGCGGATGAAAATGGCGGAAGATATCGGACGATATAAAAAACGCAACAATATCTCTATCCTACAACCTGAGCGCTGGAACGAAATTTTGAACTCAGCTGTACAAAAAGGCCGTCAGCGCGATTTGAGTGATGAATTTGTGATTCAACTTTTGAGTGCTATTCACCAAGAGTCTATTCGTCACCAAACGGCTATCATGAATGCTGACGAAGCGGAAGCAAATGAAAAAGAAGCCTTAGCAGTGAAGTAAAATCACATTCGAGGCTTGGCGAGGATACCATCAATGGGCAAAAGCATATCAATTTTTCTTTGAATCAGGTCACTGAAAAAGAAGAATTGAGGTGTTTTTGCCCTTTTTTATGGCGTGTAAATACCTTTTTTATATTATTATCAATAATTTTTTTTTAATCAGAATATATTTTTCCTTCACTATTTTTCACAAATTTTAATTTTATTTCAATATAATATTATGATTATCAACTAATTATGTAATTAATTATTGATTTTATAAATAATAAATATCTCACAATGCCATAAAAATGTCTTTGGTTAGCCTGTGTGGGTAGCTTACTTTTGTATTGTGTTCAAGGATATGTTCATGGGATTATAATTTGCTATCGCAGGCAAGCCTAAGTTCAGGGATTAAATTAAAGTTCAATCAAAAGACAAAACAACATAGTTTTCAGTGAGGAAACACACAATGAGAAAACTATAGCATACACTATGAATTTTTTAGTTCGTTAGGGACGGACACCATGAGAAAATTAAATCAATCAATAACTATGGCTTGCCTTCTGCGATTTTTTGAACACTCATTAAATTTGAATTATTAAGAAGCCGATTCGATGTTCTTTTTTTGGCTTCTTCAAAGAATATGTTCATGGGATTATAATTTGTTGTGGCGGGTTGTACAGGAGTACAACCCGTTTTTTTATGCCAATTTTTTAAGTTAATATTTTATACAATACTCATTTATGATCTTTAAAACAGTAAAGCCTCCAAGCGAATTCTACGCTTGGAGGCTTTGTTTATAGGTGGTAATAAAGCAAAAAAAAACGTCCTAGACCGAAGATCCTGGACGTCCAAACAACAAATTATAATCCCATGAACATATATCTTAAACAACGATTGCTCGTTTTGTTTTCGCTCTAAAAAAACAGATAAGTCGTCCTAACCTAAATAAAAATCAG
>JANPGW010000392.1:0-43700 GCA_031424115.1 Saprospiraceae bacterium
AGGTGTCAGACGCTTTGAAAGCGTCTGACACCTTAAAACTTCTCGAATGAGCCATTTTTTTATATTAGTTTTGAACTTATTGGCATTATTTCTCAATAAACACATTTTGCTCTTTATAAAAAGTTTTTCCGTTGGCTTGCCAATCCACTTGCACTTTCCAAAGTCCGCTTTGTAAAACAGCCGTTGGAATAATCATCTCATTGTTATCACCCGCTTGAATATCCAATGTTTTATCAATGGTCGTTTTAGAAGGTCTGAAAAAAGTGACTTTACCGGTGGGTTTAGGCGTTTCGGTAGGAAACTTTAATGCCAAATCTGTCCCTTCATGGGTTAAGTCTATCATTAAATCCGTTTTAAGGTTTCTTTCATTTTGCAGTTTATCAAAATGGCTTTGATAATTGATATCATCATCGTAATAGTTCTTTTTTATCAACCCGACGTCGTGCTGAGAAGATTTGATGACCATAAAAACCATTGCCAAAGCAAATGTGGAATAAAATAAAGCTATACCTGTACCCCAATTGAATTTCATTGTTATTGATTTAAATTATTAAACTATTGCATGGGGCCCACAAATGAAGTTTTCACTTTATCTTTTAATTGCCCGTTTGAATACACCTCGACGTAGAGAACAGTTTTCATACCGTTCAACTTAGATTTTTCCATAATAATAAAAAATGCCCCTTCGTCCATTTTGCCGGTTAATACTGAGGGGGGGGCAGAACCGACAAATTTTATAACTCCTACGTCATCTTTCACCTTAATTTGAACCGGTACTTCTTTCTGCGTTTTATTAATAATTTGGTAGGTGTACAAATTGCTAATGTGCTTATTGTCCACCTCCTGATACATTTGCCCGGGGCTTCTAAGAATGGTTGCTTCTATATCTGTCCGTGAAGAAATCAAGAGAATATCCACCAATAAAAGAACGGCTAAAACGACTGAATAGGCTTTTACACGGGTTGTATAAAGATGTCGTTCGCCTCTTTTGATGCCGTTGAGAGAGTCATATCGAATCAATCCACGGGGCTTGCCGATTTTATCCATCACCTCATCACAGGCGTCGATACAAGCCGTGCAGTTGGTACATTCGAGTTGAGTACCGTTGCGAATGTCAATACCTGTTGGACAAACTTGAATGCAGAGTTTACAATCCACACAATCGCCTTGTTTTTTCACTCCTTGAGGCGGCTCAACAATAGCTGCCTGAATTTGTTCGAGCGGGTTTGGCTTTTTGAGTTTGCCACGGGGTTCGCCGCGAACATTGTCATAAGCCACGACGATGGTGTCAGGCACGAGTAAAACACCTTGCAAGCGGCCGTATGGGCAAATAGTGGTACAAACTTGCTCCCGTAATCGAGCAAAAACACCGTAAAAAAGAAGAGAAAACACAACCATCGTAGCAAAACCCACTACGTGTTGCGAAAGCGGTTCTTTGATTACATTCACCACATTATCCATTCCGATAATGTAGGCTAAAAAATAATTGGACACGACCACCGCAATCAGAAAGAAAATAGTGTGTTTGAGAATTTTCTTTCTCAATTTTGTTGGTGACCAATCGGCTTTATCCAATTTGCGTTGCTCGTTGGCATCGCCCTCAATCCAGTACTCAATTTTACGAAAAAACATTTCCATAAAAACAGTTTGAGGGCATACCCACCCACAAAATAACCGCCCGTAAACCACTGTGAAAAGCGCAATGAATACGATAAAAGTCAACATCGCCAATACAAACAGGTGAAAATCTTGCGGCATAAACAGCAAGCCGAAAATGATAAATTTTCTCTCTAAAATATTAAAAAGCATAATCGGCTCACCATTTACTTTTATAAAGGGTGTAATCAGAAATAACAGTAAAAAAGCGATGCTGACTACCGTACGAGCATTATAAAAACGCCCCTTGGGCTTCTTGGGATAGAGCCAAATTCTTTTGCCTTCTTTGTCCACGGTCGAAATGGTGTCGCGGAAGGTTTCGGTATCCTGATATATTTCTTCGTACATGACTTTTAATAATGTTTATTACTTTTTCGGGATGTCAGCGGGAGTACTTACCGCATTACCGGCTTCCCCCGCCACGTATTTATCACCTTGAGGAGCCTTTGGATTCGGTGGATTCGTACCCCTCAGTGTCAGAATATAACTCGAAACATTTTGCATATCTACTGCTCTTAGTTGATCTTTCCAGGCAATCATCCCTTTTTCAGGCACACCGTTCTTGACCGTCGTGAAAACCTTTTTGATATCGCCACCATGTAACCAATAATCATCAGTCATATTGGGTCCTACTCCACCCTCCCCTTTCTGACCATGACATGCCGCACATTTTCCGATGAAAATATCCTTTCCTTGATCAAGAGCTGCTTTATCGGTTACTGCTACGATGTTGTTTTCGTTCACCAGATTGGCTTGTCTTTCAGCGGTTTGTGCTTTAAGAATATCGCCTTTGCGCATCTCTTCTTTGTATTCCGCTAATTGGCTTTTACCCATATCGAAATAGTGATAATATGCAAAATAAGCTACTGCAAACACAATAGTGGCATAAAACATACTCACCCACCACGGCGGCAATCGATTATCCAATTCGTAAATCCCATCGTGGGGGTGGTCTATCATAATATCTCTTTCTTTTTCGATAGCGACCGCGCCGGTACCGAAAAGTTGAAATTTGATTTTATCTAACCACGTTTCTTTTGCTGCTTGTTCTTTGATGATATTGATAACATCTCTACCCTCCTCTTTGGCAATAGCCGTGAGGACAATGTCTTGGTACATTTTCATCACCCGCATGGACATAAAAGCCGTGGCGCCCAATAATAATGCAATCGCCCCCAAGAGTATCCATTGGAAAACATGATTGAACTCCTGAGCATTGGCATTGACCCCACCCACTGCCGCATTAGCGGTATTTTGCGCATCAGCCGCCGTTGACATAAGCATTGCTATCCATACGAGTGCGCTATATTTTATTTGATTTTTCATAACGTTTTAAAAATTTTCAATTTTTATGAAAATAGGAATCCATAATTTATTTTGATGAATTATGAACCGGACTCTATTTGGAACCATCTTCTAAAGGAATACTTGCCAATTGAGCAATTTCTGTTTTGCTTCGGAACATCCAAACCCCAAATACCATTAGGAAAACGGTAAAAAACATCAGCAAGGGTGTCACTGCCATCCAGTCAATATTATCCATTGTTTTTATGATATACTTACCCATTTTTATTTATTTTAGATTGAGTGATAAATGATGAACATTCGGTTATGAATAATACAACACAGCATTCAATGAAATTGTATCATTCATAACCGATTGTTGATTATTGAGATACAGCGGGCTCTTCTTTAGCTTTAATATCTGTTCCCAATCGTTGCAAATAGGCGATAACGGCCACAATTTCCCGTTTATCCAATTGAGGATCTTTAACGCCGGCTTCTTTAAGGTCTTTCGCAACGGACAACGCCTGCTCACGTAAATTGGCATTGGCATATTGATCAAAACCTTTAGCGTAAGGTGTATTCAACATTTGTAGAACTCGGATTTTAGCGGGTGTACTCGCCGTATCCAATTTATTGGTCAACAACCAAGGATAAGCGGGCATAATTGAGCCTGGCGACATGGTGGTTGGGTCCATCATATGGTTATAATGCCATGAGTTCGGATATTTACCACCTTCACGATGCAAATCTGGTCCCGTTCGTTTTGAACCCCAAAGGAATGGACGGTCATAGATAAATTCACCTGATTTGGAGTATTCGCCATAACGTTCCGTTTCGTCACGGAATGGGCGTATCATTTGAGAATGGCAACCTACGCAGCCCTCACGGATATAAATATCACGACCTTGCAATTCAAGTGGCGTATAAGGTTTGACCGATGAAATTTTAGGAACATTGTCATTCATCGTCATCATCGGGATAATTTCAATCATACCGCCTATTAAAACAGCTATTAAAGCACCAAACGTCATCCAACCGGCCCGACCTTCAATCCAACGGTGCCAATAGCCCGCATCTGGTTTTCTTTCGTAAGGTGAAGCCTCTGCTGCTTCATCCGCTTGGAATACACCTGATTTGGCGGTTTTAACAAGGTTATAAATCATGATGACAACACCTGTCAAGAACAGTGTACCACCAAATGCCCGCATAGCGTACATCGGAATCAATTGTAACACCGTTTCGAGGAAGTTACCGTATTTTAAAGTGCCTTCTGGTGTGAATTCTTTCCACATCATGGCTTGCGTCCAGCCTGCCCAATAAATCGGAATGGCATAGAACATAATACCTAAAGTACCAATCCAGAAGTGCGTATTCGCCAATTTTTGGGAGAATAACTGTGTTTTATACATTTTAGGAATAATCCAATAAAGGATACCAAAAGTCAACATACCATTCCAACCCAATGCGCCTACGTGTACGTGGGCAATTGTCCAGTCTGTGTAGTGGCTGATGGCGTTCACTGATTTGATGGAAAGCATCGGTCCTTCAAAAGTTGCCATACCGTACGCCGTGATGGCTACTACCATGAATTTCAATACCGCGTCTTCACGCACTCTATCCCATGCACCCCTCAGTGTGAGCAAGCCATTGAGCATGCCCCCCCAACTTGGTGCGATCAACATGATGGAGAATACCATCCCGAGCGATTGCGCCCAATCGGGCAACGAAGTATATAATAAATGGTGAGGTCCCGCCCAGATATAAAGAAATATCAAAGCCCAAAAGTGGATAATCGACAATTTATAGGAGTAAACCGGGCGATTCGCTGCTTTCGGTAAAAAGTAGTACATCAAGCCCAAATATGGCGTAGTCAAGAAGAATGCCACCGCATTATGCCCATACCACCACTGTACCAAAGCCCCTTGAACCCCCGCAAAAACCGGATAACTCTTAGTCAATGAAATAGGAATTTCGAGGTTATTGATGACGTGTAGCATTGTCACAGTCACCCATGTAGCAATGTAAAACCAAATAGCAACGTATAAATGACTCTCGCGCCTTTTAATAATTGTACCAAACAAATTGATACCAAAAGCTATCCAAACCACGGCTATTAAAAGGTCAATTGGCCACTCCAATTCCGCATATTCTTGCGAAGAAGTGATGCCACTTGGCAATGATAAAGCCGCCAATAAAATGATTAATTGCCAACCCCACACGTGAAACCAACCCAATTTAGAGCTGTACATTCGGGTTTTTAAAAGCCGTTGGAGGGAATAATATACACCCATAAAAATACCGTTACCGACAAAGGCGAAGATAACTGCATTGGTGTGTAAAGGACGTAAACGACCATACGTTAAATATTCGTCTAAAAATGTGCCCGTAACGAGGAGGCTTGGAAATACAAGCTGCAACGCTATTAGGATACCAACTAACATACCCACCGCACCCCAAATGGCTGCTGCCCACGCAAAAGCTCGGACGTGGCGGTTGTCATAACTGAATTGTTCTATTTTACTCATAATAGGAAAGAGTTTTATGGATTTTAGTAGTGATATTAATGTTCAACAACAAATAAATAAGTCTTTTTGGACTTCATTATCATGGCTTTTTGGGTGAATCATCATCAAAAAGCATGCGTACTGAGGGGGTATAATCATCGTCAAATTGGCCTGATTTTGTTGCCCAGATAAAGGCTATTAAGAAGCCCACCGCCACGATGAGACTTAATATGATAAGGAGAAACATGATATTCATGATGGATAGAATTTTAGGTTGAAATTCGGATTATTGTCTTCATGACTGAAATATGACGCAATTTCCGACGATATGCTGGGGTGTCAGATGATAAAAATCAGTACCTTTCATGATTTCAATCAATGGGAAAATTGCGTGTTTTATATCTACCTTTGTGTTATATTTGGACATCTATAAGAAAGTGATGTCGCTTTTTCAATTTTCTCCTTTTAAGACATGATATTTTACAACTAATACCCCCTTTTTATTTATGAAAATTGCTTTTTTCAGTACTCAATCTTACGACCGAGAATATTTTGATGCTTGCAATAAAAAGCATGAAATCACCTATTTTGAAACAGCCTTAAACACCGATACCGCTCTATTAGCGAAAGGATGCTCTGCTATATGTGTGTTTGTGAATGACAAAGTGACCCCCTCAGTATTGGCGGTACTTTCTGAAAATGGCATTAAATTAATAGCTCTCCGCTGTGCCGGTTTCAACAATGTGGACCTTAAAACGGCTGCTGAATTGGGTATAAAAGTCGTGCGAGTCCCAGCCTATTCGCCTCATGCCGTTGCCGAACATGCCGTTGCGATGATTCTGACATTGAATAGAAAAACCCATAAAGCCTATAATCGCGTCCGCGAAGGCAATTTTTCATTAGAAAGATTAACCGGTTTTGATTTATACGGTAAAACTGTTGGTGTCATCGGAACGGGTCAAATCGGCGGGGTTTTCTGTAAGATCATGCAAGGTTTTGGGTGTAACATCGTAGCTTTTGATAAATATCCCAACGAAACTTTGAAGCAAACTGGCGTCGTTTACGATACGCTTGATAACGTTTTGATGCACGCTGATATCGTTTCTCTACACTGCCCATTGACTACCGAAACCAAGCATTTGATTCGAAAAGAGACTTTAGCTTTGATGAAGAAAGGTGCCATGTTGATTAATACAGGTCGAGGGGCTTTAGTAGACACAAAAAGTGTGATTCATGCCCTCAAAACGGGTAATTTGGGGTATTTGGGTATTGATGTATATGAGCAAGAGGAAAATGTCTTTTTCCGTAATCTGTCAGAAAGTATTATCCAAGACGAGGTGCTTTTGCGTCTGCTGTCGTTTCCGAATGTGCTCATAACTTCTCATCAAGGCTTTTTTACGGATGAAGCACTGACGCAAATAGCAAAAACGACCTTCGAAAATATCGAAGCCTTTGAAAATCATGTATCTTTAGTAAATGAAGTAAAGGCATAATACCCCCTCATTATAGAAAGGTTAAAACGCAAAAACTCGTTGCAATTTGACAAAAAAGCATTATATTTGTCTTGATAAACATACATTTGAGCAAAACAAAACCATAGTTAACCGTGACCGATTTACCCAAAATTACATCCGTTTATTTTGACCCGACAACCGATTTCGGCTTCAAAAAACTTTTCGGCGAAGAAGCAAATAAAGATTTGCTCATGGATTTCTTAAATTCAATACTGCCTCAAGAGCACCAAATTCGGACGCTGACTTTTCAGAAAACTGAACAATTGCCCGAACATGAAGAAGAGCGCAAGTCTGTTTTTGATATTTTATGCAAAGACATTCATGACGAGACCTTCATCGTGGAAATGCAAAGAGCCAATATGTCGCATTTTATGGATAGAACTATCTATTATGGGACTTTTCCGATTCAATCCCAAGCCAAAAAAGGCAGATGGGATTTCAATCTCAAAAGAGTTTATTTGATAGCCGTATTGGATTTTGAATATGATAAAGACCAATTTTACTGGAAAAAGCGTCAGTTATTACGCTCATTTTCCTTGCGCGATGATAAAGGCGTATTGATGAGTGACAAATTGCACTTTAAATTTTTGCAATTGCCTTTTTTAAAAAAAAAACGACACCAATTGGGAACTCGTTTTGATAAATGGTGTTATTTCTTAAAAAACTTGGAAGACTTTAACTCGATTCCTGACATTTTAAACGAACCATTATTCATGAAAGCATTTGATGTGGCCAAAGTGTCCAAAATGGATCCCGATGATTACATACTCTATCAAATCAGTAAGAGTAAAAAATACGATATGGAACTGCTTGAAGAAGAAGCAGAAAGACGTGGTAGGGAAAAGGGTAAAATAGAGGGTATGATTGAAGAAAAAATGAGAAATGATACTAAAAATGTATTGCGATTTCATCACAGGGGCTATCCTCCATTAGAAATCAGTGATTTATTAGATATTTCTATTGATAGAGTCCACGAGATTATTTTAAATGACGTTGAGAAATAATTTAACAAAACAAACCTATAGTGAGCGAGGGGACTATATTTAAATTTTAGCAACTCTCTCATTATTCATGCAAGCATTTGATGTGGCAAAATTACCCAAAATGAATCTTGGTGATTACATACTCTATCAAATCAGTAAGAGTAAAAAATACGACATGGAACTAATTGAAGAAGAAGCAGAAAGACGGAAAAGGAATATCATCCGCTTGTATTTCAATGGCTTCATGCCCTTGCAAATAAGCGAGTTGTTAGATATTCCGCTTGATACATTCAATGCTATTGCTAAAAGAAAATGATTGCTAATCCCTACCCTTTCAAAGGACTCACTAATTCCGAAGTCATTGATGCCCGAAAAAAATACGGTAGCAATGCCTTACAAAAAGCAACCAATAACAACTGGTTAGAATCCCTAAAAGAGACGGTTACCGAACCCATGTTTGTATTATTGGTGGCGTGTACGGTCATTTATTTCTCTACAGGAGCGTATTCAGAAGGCTTTTTTATGTTGGGCGCAATCATATTGGTGTCGGGCATTTCTTTTTATCAAGATTCAAGAAGTAAAAAAGCTTTAGAAGCGTTAAAAGCGTATTCTGAGCCGTCTGCAAATGCCATTCGCAACAACCAAGTCGTTGAAATTTTATCCGAAGAGATAGTGATGGGTGACTTTGTGGTAGTTTCAGAAGGTGAATTAATCCCTGCCGATGGTATTGTCGTACAAATAAATGACTTTTCAGTCAATGAATCCATTTTGACAGGAGAGGCTTTTGCAGTGAATAAAGAAGTGGAATCCCCTGAAAATAACCAAGTTTATCAAGGCACATCCGTAGCATCCGGTCAATGCGTTTTCAAAACAACCGCCATTGGAAAAGACACTAATTTAGGCAAAATTGGGACTTCAATTGATGCTATTAAAACTGAAAAAACGCCTTTACAAACCCAAATTGATAGTTTTGTTAAAAAAATGGCAGCTGTCGGAGCAGTTATTTTTCTCATTATTTGGGGCATTAATTACTATCAGTCGCAGGATATTTTAAATAGTTTATTGAAAGGATTGACCATCGCCATGTCCGTTTTACCCGAAGAAATTCCAGTGGCGTTTGCTTCTTTTATGGCTTTGGGCGCTTGGCGTTTGATGAAAAAAGGCATAATTGTAAAACAGACTCAAACCGTTGAAGCGTTAGGCTCTGCCACGGTCATTTGTACGGATAAAACGGGGACGATTACTGAAAATAAGATGGAATTGCATCAAGTCTATGTCTTTAAAACCCATACGACCCGCGATTCAGACAATTGGAATGATGAATCCACCCATGAATTGATTGAAACGGCAACCTTTGCCAGCGAAACCACCCCTTTTGATGCTATGGAAAAAGCCCTTCATCAGGCTTACGCAAAAATTACCCCCGCGGATAAACGCCCTCTTTTTAAAATGATTCATGAATATCCACTATCAGGAACACCGCCGATAATGACGCATATTTTTGAAAATACTGCCCCGAGTTCTCGGGATGACGATAAAATCGGCAAGCGAAAACGTATTATTGCCTGCAAAGGCGCTATCGAATCTATTTTAAAATATTCCACCCTCAATGAAGCCGATAAAGTTAAAGTTCAGGACAAAGTAACTCTTTTTGCCAATCAAGGTTTACGGGTTTTGGGCGTGGCTAAAGTAGAAAACACTCAAATTGACTTTCCCAAAACACAACAAGAATTTTCTTTTGAGTTTTTAGGCTTAATCGGCTTTTATGATCCGCCTAAACACAATATTGCCAAAGTATTTAAACACTTCTATGAGGCAGGTATTCAAATAAAAATTATTACCGGTGATAGCCCTTTGACCACGTTGGCTATTGCGGAACAAGCCCATTTTAAGAATAGTGATTCAACCCTAAACGAGCCTTTACGGACAGTCACCGGTGAAGAATTGCTCGCTATGACAGATAATGAGTTAGAACAAACGGTGACTGAAACCACCATTTTCACCCGCATGTTTCCCGATGCGAAACTCAAAATCATCAATACGCTTAAAAGTCAAGGTGAAATAGTGGGTATGACCGGCGATGGCGTCAATGATGGCCCAGCCCTAAAAGCCGCTCATATCGGCATTGCCATGGGCAAAAGAGGCACTGAAATCGCCAAACAAGCCTCTTCGTTGATATTGATAAATGATAATTTTGGTAAAATGGTGGATGCCGTGGCAATGGGTCGGAAAATCTATAACAACCTTAAAAAAGCCATTCAATACATCATTTCTATCCACATTCCGATAATTTTGACCGTGGCTTTACCGCTCATTTTAGGTTGGATTTATCCCGCTATTTTCACGCCCGTCCACGTTATTTTCCTCGAACTCATCATGGGACCCACTTGCTCCATCGTATATGAAAATGAACCCTTGGAAAAGAACAGCATGAAGCAACCACCTCGCCCGATGAGCGATACTTTTTTAAACTTAAAAGAACTGACCATCAGCATTATTCAAGGCTTGGTGATTACGGTAGGCACTCTTTTTACGTATCAATATGCCGTTCGGGAAGGCTACGATGAAAACCTCACACGTACAATGGTTTTCTCCACTTTAGTCATCGCAAACGTCTTTTTAACCTTAGTGAATAGGTCTTTTTACTACTCCGTTTTAACAAGTTTTAAATATAATAATAACCTTTTGGTAGGTGTTATAATCATTTCTATCGCCTTACTTTTAGCATTGATTTATACACCCTTATTTGCTTCTTTTTTCAAATTGTCACCACTCAATTATGAGCAAATGGGCATTTCTGCTTTGGTGGGTTTTGTGGTAGTGATATGGTTTGAGGGGTTTAAATGGGTAAAAAGGAGAAAATAAGGTACCCCCTCAGTATCTAACCCTTCAAACCAGCAATCAAATTAATCGTTAAAGCCACCACAAAAGTATTGAGCCCAAATGCCAATAAACTGTGCAATAAAACCAATCTTCTCAAGCGGCGCGAAGTGATTTCCACGTCAGATACTTGAAATGTCATACCGATGATAAATGAAAAATAAGCAAAATCAATATAATCAGGCTTTTTTTCATTGGGAAAATTCAAGCCTCCTGCGTGGGTATTGGGATTATCATTATCGTCGGTATAAAATAAATGGGCGTAGTGAAAAGTAAATGAGATATGCACCATCATCCATGAGAGCAAAATACCCACTATGGTTACAATGAAAATTGACGTTTCTTTCGTTTCTGTTTTTATAAAAAGTAAGAATACCGTGGACATACTGGCAAAGGAAGACAATAGTATCAGCAAATAAACAAATAAACGGCTGCCATCGTCCTCTTTAGCGTGCTGTCTTATTTGTGAACAAGAGCGGGTAAAGAAAACAATTCCGCAAATAGTGCAATAGGATAAGGCAAATACATCCCACACAATGGATGATTTCACCCATGGCTGAAATGAAATATCTTGTATGCAAAAATAAGTTACTGCTGTTATACCCAAACTAATGATAACACGATGTAAAGGATGAATACTTTCTAAAAGATTATCTGAAGGTTTCTTTTTTGTCATTTCTTATATATTTTACCTATTCGGCTCAAAAATAATAAAAAAAAGGGCCGATTAATGTGCTTAATCGGATCATTTATATTTTGAGGGAATGTTTTCCAAAATATCGGTAGATAAAAAGTAAATTCTAATATTACATTAGAATTGAAACTTGTAGAACTCAACACTATGTCAGAAAAATTTGACAATCTTCCTCCTTATTTTAAGCGTATTTTGTACCTTAAAATATGAAAAACATGAAATTCCCTCGCATTATTTTTTATTCACTAATATTGCTTTTTTCCAGCAACATTCAAGCACAACAGCCTAAAACCTTCGATTTAGAAGCTATCCGAGCTGCCGAGGTGAAACATTATCAAGGGCTTGAAAGCTTTGAACCCACCGGTGCCGGCGCAGATATTGACATCACTTATCACCGTTTTGAGTGGGAAATTGACCCCGCCGTGCGCTACATAAAAGGCAGTGTTACCACTTATTTTAAGTTATTAAAACCTTCAGGCAGTTTGTCTTTCGATTTGGATGATGCAATGAAAGTGGACAGCGTGAAGTTTCACGGCAATAAATTGACTTATGCGCAAGCCAATAAAGTTTTATCCATCAATCCGCCTAATATGGCTATAAGCACCTTTGATTCGGTCACCGTTTTCTATCAAGGCGTGCCCCCTACCACAGGTTTTGGTTCATTTGAGCAGCGTGCGAGAGGAACGACATTCGAGCTTTGGACACTTTCAGAGCCTTATGGCAGCCGCGATTGGTGGCCCGGCAAAATGGATTTACAAGATAAAATTGACTCTTCGGATATTATCGTCACCACACCCCCTCAGTATAGAGTGGCTTCTAATGGCCTTTTGGTAGAAGAATATTTAAAAAATGCTCAAGCGAAAGTTTATCATTGGAAACACCGCTACCCTATTACCAATTATCTCGTTGCCGTTTCTGTGACCAATTATGAGCAATTTTCAGATAAAATAGGCTTATCACGGGGCGATTCGCTGTATGTTTTGAATTATGCCTATCCCGAAGAAGTGAATAGGTATAAAGCAGATGCTCGCCGTGTATTGCCCATAATTCGCCTTTATGACTCAATAGTGGGCGATTATCCTTTTAAAAAAGAAAAATATGGACAGGCTCGTTTCGGTTGGGGCGGTGGTCAAGAACACCAAACTTTTACTTTTTTGGTCAATTACTCGACTGATTTGATGGCTCACGAATTATCCCATCAATGGTTTGGGGATAAAGTAACCTGTGGTTCATGGCAAGACATTTGGCTCAATGAAGGTTTCGCCACTTTTATGACGGGCATTTATATCCAAAAGCTTGAACCAACTCGCTTCACATCATGGAAAACCAGTACCCTCAACTCTGCAACCAGAACTACCAGTGGCTCTGTATTTGTGGATGACACTACTTCAGTTAACCGCATTTTTAGCAGCCAATTATCCTACAATAAAGGAGCTTATCTATTGCGGATGTTGCAATGGAAATTGGGCGATAGTGCCTTTTTTAAAGCCGTTAATAATTATCTCAACGACCCTTCATTAGCTTATGGGTATGCCCGCACGAATGACCTTAAACGCCACCTCGAAGCAGTTGGCAAACAGGATTTGACAGAGTTCTTTAATGATTGGTTATATGGACAAGGCTATCCGACCTATAAAATCGAATACGAAGCCGGAGATATTCTCAATCCTGTTTTAATAAAGGTCACACAAACCCAATCGCACCCCTCAGTATCTTTCTTTGAAATGCCTATTCCTCTCCGATTTAAAGGTATGAACGGCAAAGATACAACTGTGGTACTGAATAATACTTTTAATCCTAATACCAACACTCAATCGTTTACCCTTGACCTTAGAAATATTGTACCCATTAAATCTATAGAGTTTGACCCTGATTTATGGATTCTTTCAAAGGGCAATATTGTAACCCTCAAAACTCCTACTCAAGATATTGATAATCAAAGTATTATAAAGATATATCCCAATCCTGTTACAAATGAATTGAGCGTTTCATATAAAAACGATAACAGTGAATCCGTCAATATTGAAATAATAAACACTGTCGGACAAACTGTTTTTAAAGAAAAAAGAGTCACAACTATTGGTGAAAATACCCTGACTTTATCCGTACCACATCTCCAAAATGGGCTTTATTTTTTAAAGGTTTCCTCGGATAAAGGGCAAGCGGTTAAGAAATTCATGAAGTTGTAACCACTTGGGCAGCTTTGTGCACAGCCCAGCCTGTTGTTGTTGCTAAAAACGCTTTTTTTTACCCCCTCAGTATTCCGTTGATTTTTCATTATTTTTAAATAAAAAACAACCATTACATACTGTTTTAAAACATTAAATTTACTTTTATCGTTTCTTTGTAATCAAATACTCTTTAATTTTTTAACTAAAATAAAAACATGAAATCGTTCTTTTTCACATTATTGGCAGCTGTTATCACATTTTCAGCCTCGGCGCAAACCGCTGATGAAATTATAGCCAAGCACATTGAAGCCATCGGCGGCAAAGATGTATTATCTAAAATGACTTCACTTTATGTCGAAAGCACCATGTCTGTCATGGGTAATGATGCCCCTGTTCGAACGTGTGTCCTGAATGGCAAAGGTTTTAAAAATGAAATTGATATGATGGGCAGCACTATTATTCAATGTGTTACGGACAAAGGCGGCTGGTCAATCAACCCTATGGCAGGCGGTGGCGTTGAAGATATGCCCGAAAAACAAGCTAAAAGCACAATGGGCAACATCTCTATCGGAGGGGTGTTTTTGAATTATGCTGAAAAAGGGATTACCGTGGAACTTGAGGGGAAAAATAAAGTAGGTGACGTGGACGCTTTCAAACTAAAAGTAACGCCAAAAGGCGGTGGTTCTAATACGTATTATATTGATCCTACTACTTATTATATCCTCAGATTGGAAGCAAAAGGAGAGATGATGGGGCAGGAAATAGATGTTACCACCTCCTTCAACGATTATAAAAAACTTGAAAATGGCTATGTATTGGCTCATACCACGGATATTGATATGGGACAATTTGCTATGACCAGCAAGGTAGATAAAGTAGAAGTGAATAAAGCCATAGACGAAACGGCTTTTAACAAGCCTAAATAAAATCCTCATCGTTTCTTTTATACTAAAATCCCCCCTCAGTACAATGTCTTCTGAGGGGGGATTTCATGCAGTAGCCATTATTTTTTCTGTAACAACTGCAAAGAGCTATCATTGATTTCAAACTGCTTATTTTTCAACAATCTGATGACTTCTGCCCCCGCCAAAATTACGGGCCCGTAGCCGTGAGCAGCAAATGGGCTAATTGGGCGATGATAATAAAATGCCGGGTCAAAACCCATTCCTGTTCCAACACAAGTGCCTTCAACCTGCCCTTGTCCGTTCACTTTGGTGGAAACAGCGTTCCATGCCAATAAAACCATCGGTGAATATGCCAGCGCATCTATCCAACCCCGATTAATGGCATGAGCGATGGAATAGGTGTAAATAGCCGTAGCGGAGGTTTCCAGATACGAATCGGAACGGTCTAACAGCTGATGCCAAAAGCCCGAGCCTGATTGATAAGCCGCCAACCCGCGAACGTGGTCTTTCAATAATTGTAAAATAAGCGGTCGTTGCGGATGATTTGTGGGCAACACTTCCAATAATTCCACTTTAGTCATAATGGCCCAACCGTTGGCTCTTGCCCAATGAAACTGTGGATGTTGGGTCATACCTTCTACCCAACCATGCATATAAACGCCTTTTTGCTTGTTAAACATCCGCTTTGAGAATGATAATACTTGTTTGCATGCCTCGTCGTAGTATTTTTTATTGCCGGTTAATTTGCCCATTTGAGCCAATGCCGGCACTGCCATGAATAAATCATCGAGCCAAATAGTATTCGGTTGTGGGCGCATGCGCGCCAATGTCCCGTCTTTGAGGCGATGCTCTTTATTCATGATATAATTGATGTGAATATCAATCAAAGGGCGCAAATCCGCTTTGTTGCCACTCTGCTTTGATTTTATCATAGCGGCGCACATTGCACCGCAATCATCCAAAGCCTGAGGGAGAATAAGATTACGCAAAGGGGTTTTAGTTCCCCAATCTTGGTGTTCTGCTACGGATTTTTTAAAATAAGGGGCTGATTCTGCTAAGAATTGCAAGCGGTCGTCAGCGTATTTTTTGAATCGTTGGTCGCCGGTGGCTTCGGTGGCTAAAAACATAGCACCGTAAGTAACACCCCATTCATAACTCACCAAGCGAAAATCCCCTTTTTTCAACGCCGTATTTGCGTCAATTTTAGACAAATCGGTTAACACTTCGCCCGTTTGAGTGTTCACATACTGAGGAGGGGTCACATTTTCCAAATACCCATGAATTCGATTCAATATTTTTGTTACATCTGCTATTTCCACCTTACCATAGGGAACAGGATAATCGGGTTGGAGCAAGTGCAATGGCGTGTTGGAATCATTGGCTTTGGTCTCGTTGCGTTGAGCAGAAAGGCTGTGGTTTAAAATCACCAAAAAGATAAAAAAGACTGTTTTAAAACTCCTATTTTTCATGATAAAAGGGTTGTAAGCAATGATAATTGTGGTTTTGGATCTTTTAAGGTAATAATTTCTGGTCTGGATGTCCTTTTTTAAGTTTATTCAAATTGGGCATATTGACTAAAAGCTGCATTTGGTAGATTGCCACTTCATTCAGTTTTGAGAGGCGTTGATCTTTGGATAAACCCATTTTAATGAACTCGGCATTCAGGCTTTCAAGATTGGCTAAAACTAAAAGTTGTTCGGTGGTAGCATTGTCTCGCATATTGCCTTTAATATCAGTGTTGTTATCTCGCCACTCTTTGGCAGAAGTGCCAAATAATGCAATATTGAGCAAATCCGCTTCGGAGGCATAATAGAGGGATTCAAACCTGGTGTTTTGGATTTTATCCGGAATAAGGTGTTGTTTTACGGCATCTGAATGGATTTGATAATTGACTTTAGCAATTTCCCTTTTGATATGCCACTCCAAACTATCTTTCTGTTCAAGCGCTTCTTTTTCTTTTAGGCTTTGAAATTCTTTGATAATGTAGAGTTGAAAGGGGGGACTTATCCAAAAGCAAAAAGCCATTGCTATATCTTTGTGGGCAAAAGTCCCGCCACCATAACGACCTGTTTTCGTCACAAGTCCTATGGCATTAGTGATAGAAATCCACTTGGTTGGCGAAATAATAAAACGATTGAAACCGGCTTCTTTTTTAACCCCTTCCAATTGGCCGAGGTTAAAATCAGGGTTGTACAATTTTTCCCAAACACCTAAAAACTCTATTGTATCTTTGTTGCGCATCCAACTGGCAATAAGGTCAGCCGGAGCATCCTGATTAAATTTTTTAGCAATATCTGTTAATGAAAAATAATCATCTGTTTTAGGATTAAGAATGATGGTAATATCGCTACCATCCACCTGAATTGTTCTATTTGCCATACTGTCCGCGTGTTTCAATAATGAAAATTCATTTTACCATATCAAAGATAGCTATTTTTCAGATGTTCGTTTTTATCCACCCAACAATAGGTTATTTTAATTCCAATACCACTACGGAAACCGGTGGCAGGGTCACTTTCAAATCGTCACCTTTCAACACTGCGCCTTTGAATTCAACCGGTTGTATTTTATTCGGATTGTCAAAAGTATTGTGATCCTGCACCTTAGCGGAAGTCAATATGCGCCCCGTAACAGTAGAACCTTTCATGCCCCGCACATTAATGAGAACCTCCTGAGGCTTATTAGGATCAATATTGACCAACGATATGTGTACAGCACCTGTTTTGTCTTTTGACGCTGAACTTGAAATGGCCGGTAGCTTTTCAGAGCCTACAACATAATCTTGTGTGGTTATACTGAGGGGTAGCATGACGGCGTCCTGATGCACGTTATACATCTCCATAACGTGATAAGTAGGGGTTAAAATCATTTTTTCTTCATTGGTTAAAACCACCGCTTGCAACACATTCACTGCCTGAGCCAAATTCGCCATGCGTACCCGATCGCAATATTTGTGGAAAATATTGAGCGTTGCACCGGCTAAAACGGCATCGCGCATGGTATTTTGTTGATATAAAAAAGCGCCATTTGTGCCGGGCTCAACTTCATACCAACCGCCCCATTCATCCACTACCATAGCAATATGTTTTTTAGGGTCGTATTTATCCATCACAGTAGCGTGTTTTTTAATAATGTCATCCATCATCAAAGCCTGTTTCATGGTGGAAAAATACAAGTCTTCGGAAAATTCGGTGGCAGAACCTTTTTTATTCCAATCAATGACCGAATAGTGATGAACGGCAACGCCTTCCAACATGCTGTGTGGAATGTCGCGCATCAACACTTCTGTCCAGTTATAATCCGTAGAATTCGCTCCCGAAGCAATCCTGAAAAGTTTGTTATCATTGTTCCAACTGGTCATAAAAGTGGCATATTGGCGATAAATATTAGCGTAATATTCAGGTTTCATATTGCCACCACAACCCCAAACTTCGTTACCAACTCCCCAATAACGGACATTCCACGGCTTTTCCCGACCATTTTGTTTGCGCAGAGCCGACATGGGGCTGCCCTCACCAAAGTTGACGTAGCGCGTCCAGTCTATCAATTCTTGAACTGTTCCGCTACCAACATTCGCTGCCAAGTAAGGCTGCGCTCCTATCCTTTCGCACATATTCAAAAAATCGTGTGTGCCGAAACTATTATCCTCCGTAACACCACCCCACCAGACATTAACCATTGACGGGCGTTTTTCTTTGGGGCCTATGCCATCTCTCCAATGGTAGGTATCCGCAAAACAGCCGCCGGGCCAACGCAAATTCGGCACTTTTAGTTTTTTTAAGGCCTCAATAATGTCGTTGCGCACCCCCTCAGTATGGGGAATTTTGGTGTTTTTTTCACCCACATAAAATCCACCGTAAATGCACCTGCCGAGATGTTCGGCAAAATGTCCGTATATATTGCGGTTGATAGTATCTTTTCCTAAATCGGTATTTAAAACGATTCGGTTCTGAGCATTTAGGTTAATTGAGAAAAGAATGAAAAGAAGAAGAAAATTTTTCATAATGGTTCTTTTTTTGAATTGTGTAATAAAGACACAATATATTGCTTAAAATGAAATTTTTATAAAAAAAGGGATTAGGTGTCAGATAATCAGCCCAAACTCTTGGTTTAAGTCAAAAATGAGTTATTCAAACGACTACAAAAACAGGGTTGAGGCAGGTGCTGTATTTTTTTAAATTAAAAGTTATCAAAATAAAAAATAAAACCAAACAAATACTTCAAATACTTGTCTTTAAACAATGTTTTATTTATTTTT
The DNA here is from genome assembly GCA_031424115.1 of Saprospiraceae bacterium. Taxonomy (GTDB): domain Bacteria; phylum Bacteroidota; class Bacteroidia; order Chitinophagales; family Saprospiraceae; genus JAAFJT01. The sequence goes on from JANPGW010000392.1 coordinate 18,853, forward strand.
TATAGTTTTTAAATCTTTACGAATCTCCCAACTGATTGATTATCAGATAATTATACCGGTGAACGACTACAAAAACAGGGTGATGAAACGTCAAACGACTACAAAAACAGGGTTGATTGACTACAAAAACAGGGCATTTGCTTTTCAAACGACTACAAAAACAGGGTTTGAATAACTACAAAAACAGGGTAATTATAATACAAATAACTACAAAAACAGGGTTGAATTATAACTATCTAAATCATCTTGTTATATTTTAGTCTATAAAAGTACTCAATAATGGGTAAAAACAAGGAAGCATTATTTCAAACGACTACAAAAACAGGGTTGAATAATATAGAAGCCAAATATACCTCCTAAAAGACTTTATGCAAACGACTACAAAAACAGGGAAAAAATAATATTTAGAAAATAAATTTTCATTTTTTTGGACTACAAGTTTTTTGAAGTGTAGTTTTTTGTCTTATTTTAGCCCAGTTTTTAAAATTTAACAATGAGATTGGAGGATAATCAAAAGACACAAATAGCGCGGATTGAAAACCGCTTCATATTTAATGCTCAGTACAAGCTCGGTGTACGGGAGCAAAAAGTATTGTTGTATTTGATAGCCAATATTGACCCCAATAAGGATTATTTTGAAGAATGTATTGTCCCGGTCAAAGATCTTGAAATGATTTTGAAGTCAGATGGGAAAAAATGGGGCGGTATTTATCAAGAAATGGAAAAGTTTTGTAGCGAGTTTATCGGGCGGCGTATCACCTTCGATACGGCTGTGATGATTGACGGTAAGCCTTTTCGAGGGCACGTGAATTGGTTTCAGAGCGTGATGCCTACCTACAACGACAAGAAAGAAGTCTGTGTGCGCTTTTTGTTTTCCTCTGATTTGAAACCATTTTTGTTGCAACTCAAAGAATATGCTCAGATTAATCGGCTTGAAGTGGCAAAGATGCGCAGTGCGTACTCTATTCGCCTATTTCAGGTTTTCAAGGCTCAACGCGAAAAATTTAGACGTCACCGCAGCATTGTTGAAATGAGTTATGAATTAGATGAACTTAAAAAGCTATTGGGTGCGAGTGAGAAATATGATAGATTCAATAATTTTCGGCAACGTGTTTTGGACGTTGCTCAAGAAGAAATTAATAGCCAAACCACGCTGCATGTGGAAATGGATTTTGTCCGCAACAGCGCTAAGGAAGTATCCCATGTCAAATTTAAAATTTCAGACAACACGGAAAAATTTGGCGGCGAACAATCCGATCAGCTATTATTGGTCTTGGAAGACGTTGCAAACGATACCTCTCAGTATAACCCGCCCCCGCCCGTTGCGGAAGTGACTCCTCCCCCACCCGCTTTTATTTTTGAAGAATTTAAAAAGAAATACCGTTCTGTGTACGCTAAAATAAAAGCGCAAGTAACTACTGAATATGAAACTTTTGAAACCGCCAACAATATCAACTTTCCCAACAAAGACATTAAAATCAAAGAAAGTATAGAAGCTAAATGCAGAACTTATTTTAATACAGAGATTTTGAAAAATAAATAAATTTCCTTATTCCATAAATTAAACCTTGCATCCATGGGATTCGTTTGCGCCATAACTGGATTAAAGTATTTTTTTTAAATCTTCATACTTTTATTTTAAGCTGTTTTTTTTCGACCGACCTTCTCTTATCCGAATTTCCGCTATTGTTTTCTTAAAACAGATTTAAACACTGTTTTTCGCATACCTCCACCTTACTTACATCTTCCGAAATACTTTTTTATAGTTTCGTAAATGCGTAATTACATAAATGCTTATTTACGTATTTACGCAAATGCAATTGTGCGCATATACATATTTGCGCATTTAAGTTTTTACAAAAATACAAATTTACGCATTGAAGTATTTGCTCTTTTACATTTTTGCGTATATTTGCAAAAATGTAAAAGCGTACGTGCGTAAATACAAATTTGCACTTTTGCGTATTTACGCACAAAAAAATTAAAATTATATGATTATTGCTGTAACCAACCTAAAGGGTGGGGTAGGGAAGTCCACTATTTCCCGAAATTTAGCCACCTATTTTGCTTCCAAAGGAGTGAAGACATGCATCATTGACACCGACCTTGAGCAGCGCACGACATGCGACTGGGTAGAGCGGCGAGATGATGCGGTATTCCACGTGCCGGTTTTTCCGATGACCACGGTGCAGGGCTTGCCGAAGGATATTCAAAATCACGAAAAAGATGGTTATAAAGTCATCATCATTGACGGTGTGCCTCAATTGGATCAAGTTGCTACGCGCACCATGCTTGTGAGTGATTTGCTTCTGATCCCCATAACGCCCAGTATTGATGACCTCAAATCTTTTGAACGCTTCTTAACCCGTTTGGAAGAAGTAAAAATTCATCGGGATGAGATGCCGGCTTATCTCGTTTTGAATAAATACAACGGCAGAAGCAACGAAGATAAGGAAGTCAAAGAGGCGCTTGAATTGTTTTCAGAATTCGGCATTCAACCCTTAAAAACTACTTTGGGCGATAGGGTAGCGCACAGACGAGCCAGTAAATATGGCTTGACGGCTTTTGAATGGGAGGATGATAGAGCCAAACAAGAAATCACGGAACTCTGCGAAGAACTCACCGAAATAATGACAACTTTAACCCAATAATACAGAAAAAAATGGCGAAAATTGAAAAAAAATCTATTTCCGAATTGGTCGCAATGAGAACCAAAAAGCCCACGCTTGACCAAATAGAGCAAATTACTCAAGATATTCACACCGCAAAAGTTGCTGCCGAATGGCGCACGCCACAAGAAACTGTGGTTGCACCGGTGGAAAAAACACAACATATTGAGGGACCTAATCCCGAAGCCTCGGGGGGCGAGCAAGAAGTGAAAAAAGGTAAAAATACCCCAATGGATGCACCCGTTAAAAAAGCGAAGACCCCAGAAAAAGCTTCTAAAACAACAGTAGCCGTTGAAGAAGAAGATATTGACGACCGAATCAAACGTATTTCCGTTCATGCACCCATCGGTTTGTATATCAAGGCTCGCACTAAAGCCACCTTGAAAAATATGACCATGATGGCTTATATTTTGAGATTAATGGAAAATGATTTAAAATAATTACCTGCGCAAATGCGTAAATACATTTTTACGCATTTGTGCATTTGCGCAGGTTTTACTAAAATAGTAACCATGTTTTTAAGATTTTTCAAGAAAATGGGTTGGCGTTTAAGGCAAATAGTTTTAGGAGTGATGCTGTTTTTTACTTTTTGTCAAACAGAAAAACAAAACGACGGCACGCTTGTAGTATTAACGCCGACTGTAACGGCGGTTAAAGATACGAACATCAGAATAACCTTACGAGCCTTTTCTACAGCCGACACTCTACCCAAAGATATGCTGATGGTGAAAGGCGGTTATACGTTTGTAGGTTCCGATTCAAGTGGTTTAGTGGCAGAAAATCCTCGATTTTGGATTTTTGTGCAGCCTTTTTTGATGGATATCAGTCCGGTCACAGTGACACAATTCAAGGCGTTTGTAAAGGCCACCGGTTATAAAACCGAAGCGGAAAAATTTGGCAATGGCGGTTTTATAGATGAAACGTCTCAAAATGCTTGGATTTTGAAGGATGGTTGCACGTGGGAATATCCGCAAGGCAATGACTACCCGCCGGCGGCTGATAACCTTCCAGTTACCCAAGTGTCATGGAATGACGCTCAAGCCTACGCTAAGTGGGCAGGGAAAAGGCTGCCGCATGAATTGGAGTTTGAACACGCTGCCCGCAATGCTCGCAACGACCAAACTTTGTATTCATTCGGCAATAATTTGAAAACGCCCGACGGTAAATGGCTGGTGAATATCTGGCAGGGGGCTTTTCCGTACAAAAACTATATAGAGGATGGTTTCAAATTTGCTTCTCCAGTAGGCAATTTTGGCAAAACGCCATTGGGCTTGACCGATATGACCGGCAATGTGTGGCAATGGTGTCACAATGGTAAATTCAGCTACGCCAATGTCCTTGAAAATTTGAAGAATGGGGGCACCGTTCAGGAGTTTGACAGTGAAAAAGCCCAAAGAGGTGGCTCATTTTTATGTGAAGCCACCTGGTGTCATGGTTACCGCGTCTCAGGTAGATCATTTACCTCGCCTGAGACGTCATTGTTGCATGTGGGTTTTCGGTGTGTTAAAGACTTATAATTTTTTTAAAGCCCTTTACCCGTAGCAGCCCAATAAATACCGCCATACACGTGGTCTAAAAAGGTTTGGTCAGAGAAAACAAGCGGAATGTGCCCCAATGCCGTGTAAAATGCCCGACCACCATCGTAGTTATGATACCAAGAGATAGGGTGGAAGCCCATACCTTTCCCTTCTTTGTCGCCCCATTTGACATTAGGATCATAGCTTTTTTCATCAATAGAAACCAAAAATTTTAAATCGGTTGATTTAGCAGGGGTGCTGAACTCATACCATTCATCCGTCCACAATAATTTTTTAGGAAAACGCTCCATGCCCGGAAAATTACTATCTTCTACTTTCAGATAGGCTGTTTGTTGTTGCGGATGAATTTTGAACATCATGCCGACTAATTTAGTGTACCAAGTCCATTCATACTCAGTATCGCTCGCACTATGAATGCCGACATACCCCTTACCGGATTTGATAAACTTTTCAAAAGCTGCTTGTTGCTCTTCGTTGAGGATATTGCCGGTTGTGTTCAAAAATATGACAGCCTTGTAATTTTCCAAGTTTTTATCATTAAAAACTGAAGCATTCTCCTGCCAATCTATGGTAAAATTGTGTCGATTGGCTAATTGTTTCATAGCTGTGACGCCTTCATTGATAGATTCATGATGATAGCCATCAGTTTTTGTGAACAATAAGACTTTGAATTGCTGCGCCAAAAGGGAAGCAGACAATTGACACAAAAAAAGGGCTATTAATGCGCCTTTGAAGCAAAAATTTTTCATCTTTTTTAACATTGAAATTTAGTTACCGGAAAATAGATTATCCCAACAAATATCAGAAAATAATTGATGAATGAATATTTTTCTTCTTTCTATTAGTCGTAGTACTGATTTTTCCGAACTTTAGATAGCACTCATACTGAGGGGGGCTCTAATTAACATATTCTGACAACTAACCACTGACAACTTGTATATTACTGCAACTTACCTTTATATGTCTTTTTGAACAACTCAAACCGCGGTATGGATACATTTTGTACATACGGATTGTCCGGGTTCAAGTGGATATAGTCTTGGTGATATTCTTCGGCCCGATAGAATTTTTCAAGCGGAGTCACTTCAGTTACTACTTTATTTTTGAAACGCTTGGATTGATTGACCGCTTGGATGGCGGTTTCAATCGCTTCTTTTTCCGCTTCTGTTTGGTAAAAAGCCACTGAGCGGTAAGAAGAACCTCTGTCGGGGCCCTGTTGGTCAGGCGTTGTGGGGTCGTGTGAACTGAAAAATACTTGCACCAATTCCTCAAAACCGACTTTTTGGGGGTCATAATAAACCATTACCGCTTCTGCATGGCCGGTTTGCTCTCCACCTACTTCTCTATATGTCGGGTTGACCATATGCCCTCCTGAATAACCTGACACAGCGCTATCAACGCCGACAACCGCTTCAAAAATGTGTTCACTGCACCAAAAACAGCCTTCTGCAAATACTGCAATGGCTTTGCCTTTTGGAGGTGTCAAAGAGACGGGGTGGGTTTGAGCAGAACCAAAACACCCGTATAACAGAACGAGAGATAAAATAGCGAAATTTTTAATTGACTCTTTCATAACTTAATTTTTTAATAGATTTATTATAGAATACAAAATTATGGTCTATTTATCACAAAACCGTCCCAAGCATCGTTCATTCAATAAAGGGATTTCGGTAAGTGTCAATTTTCGGCTTCTCTGACATTGATTTTCAATAAAACAGAAATTTTATCACTTTATTTGAAACTCTTACCCTTGATATCGCATTTATCAATTTATTTTGCTGTGCGAAAGCAATAAATATATTTTAATTAGTAGAAAATGGAAAAAAGATTCAATAATTCACTCCAGTATATTATGGAGAACTGGCAGCACATTGTCAAAAAATATCAAATACCAAATACTAAACAAGCCATCTGGCAGATGGTTACATCTTTTCTTCCTTTTGTGGGTTTATGGGTGCTGATGTATTTCAGTCTATCCATTTCTTACTGGATAACCTTGGGTTTGGCTCTGGTCAATGCCTTTTTTTTAGTGCGCATATTCATCATTCAGCATGATTGCGGACATCAATCATTTTTGAAATCGCGGAAACTTAATGATACTATTGGCTTCCTATGTAGTGGTTTAAGCTTAATTCCCTATAAATATTGGGCAAAAGCGCACAACTTTCATCATGGACACTGCGGTCGCCTTGAACCGGATGTGCGGGATATCGGCGATATGCCTTTATTGACGGTCAATGAATACCGCAATTTGCCTAAGCTGCATAAATTGGGATATCGGTTGTTTCGAATGCCTTTGGTTTTATTGAGTGTAGGCTCATTTTACTATATTTTTATTCACAATCGCTTTGCTTCTATCAAGCAGCGCGGTTTTGAATTTGCTAAGAAATCACTCGTTTTGAGTAATTTGTTCATGGCAGGTATTTACGTGGCGGGAATTTTCCTTTTTGGTGCAGCCAACTTTTTCAAAATACAATTGCCTATTGTTTTGTTCTTTTCGATTATGGCATTTTTTGCCTTCTATATTCAGCATCAACACGAACAAGCATTTAAGCAATGGAAAAATGAGTGGAATTTTGTCATGGCAGCCCTCAAAGGCAGTACTTATTGGAAATTGCCGCGGGTATTTCAGTGGTTGACCGGTAATATCGGCATTCATCACATTCACCATTTGAGTTCTTTAATTCCCAATTATAATTTACAACGGTGCAAAGATGAAAACCCCATTTTGCAAGAATATGTCACAACGGTGTCTTTTACTGGTAGTTTGAGGTATTTTCTTAATAAATTGTGGGATGAGCAACAGGAACGGATGATTACGTTCGGTGAATATAAGCGGTTGTATGGGAGTACGTGGTAATAGAAAGATTTGAGCAAAAAAAAACTATCCCGTTTTGCGGAATAGCCCTATCATTTTACTTTTGAGAGATTGTTCGTCCTTTGAGAGGATGCACTTTGTATCGTACATAGTTTTGTAGTGGATGACCGGATGCAAATCTTGTCATTCACTACAAAATGACTAAAATGCAATTTTGCCATTTCCTAAAATTTATAAGATTCGGTCGATTTTGTCATCTGAACAATCTATTTCAACAACTCTTTATGCTCAATGGCCCATTTCAGAAGCCCATTTTGCTCCCCTACCAATTCTAATTTTTTACTGATGTTGCTCCGATGATTTGAAACGGTTTTAGGACTGATAAACAGCATTTCAGCTATTTCATCCATGTTTTTTTGTCGAGCTATTAATTTTAGAATATTTAATTCATGGTCTGAAAGAGTACTCAAAATGCTGTTTTTGATTTGCTTTTGATGAATCATGAAATGGGTCAAACTCGCATTCACGTAGGATTGTCCTTTATGCACAGATCTAATACAATCCAAAATTTCTTTTTCGCTGCTTTCTTTGAGCAAATAGCCTTTCATGCCCATGTGAAGAGCATGAGTCAAAAAAATTTCATCTTTGAACAGGGTCAATAACACAAAATTTGTTTTTATCCCTTCATTGAGTAATATTTGGGCGACTTCAAGACCCGAAAAATGGGGCATTTCAATATCCAGAATGGCAATATCGGGCTGTAAAGCTCGTATTTTTTCGAGTGCCTCTTTACCATTCTCGGCACTGCCAACCCAGTCAATTCCTTCTGTTTCTACCAAGAGGTCGGTAATGCCCTTTCGCAACATGGGATGATCATCGGCATTGAATATACGTATTGCCATTTTTTTAATGATAAATGATGAATTATAAATGATGGATACCCTCCCTCAGTATAAAAGCCCAATTTTATGTTTTTTTAGGAATATTCAATTCGATAATCGTTCCTTTTGGCTGATTAGGTGTGATTTTCAATTTACCGCCTAAACTCGCAATTCTTTCATTCATCGTGCGAAGACCCAAACTTTTAGATTTGACAACTGCCCATTCAAGGTCAAATCCTTTGCCATTGTCTTGTACGGTGATAATAATTTCGTTGGGCAAAGATTTAATGCTGACTTTAGCTGCTGTAGCCTCCGAATGTTTCATCACATTGTTCAAAGCTTCTTGAATGGTTCTGAAAACATGAATTTGGGCTTTATCGGATAACATGCCGTCAATATTATCCATCTCTTTGGTTATAAAAAGCTCGGTTGAGTGTTCTATTTTATGAATGACCTCATTAATGGCAGCGGTCAATCCTAATTTTTCCAATTGAAAGGGGTGCAAATCCCTCGAAATAGATCGAACTTCTTCCAGCGTTTCGGTTATCATGCGTTGATTGTCGAGAGTGGTTTCATGGGTTGTTTCCATTTGTTTTCTTATGAGCAACAGGGATTGTCCAACGCCATCGTGCAAGTCACGGGCGATGCGTTTGCGCTCTTCTTCCTGAGCGTAAATCAATGCTTCGGCGAAAGCCATTTTATCATTTCGGTCTTTTTTCATTTTATAAAATTGAAAGCCAAAAAATCCTAAAATTCCGGAAGCGAGTAAGCCGCCTAAGACAAAATTTCTCTGAGACGTCATTCGAGATTTTGATTGCTCTAATGCCAATATATCATTGTCTTGTTTCAGTATTTGCTTTTCTTTCTTTTCCGTTTCATATTGGGTTTGCATTTGGGCAAATTGCTTATTATGGTCGGTATTAAACAGGCTATCCTGATAGCTTAAAGCCAAGGTTTGAAAAGAAAAAGCGTTCCGAAAATCTCCCATCTTTTCATGGCATAGAGCAAGGGATTTATATGTCAAATACAACTCTTCGGTACCCTTCACTTCTTGAGCTATTTGCAATGCTTTTTTTAAATATAATAAAGCTGTCGGATAATCTCCGGATTCCATCAACAATGTCCCAAGTGCGGTACAAGAGGCAGAAATACCCATTTTATAACCCAATCCCTCTCTTATTGCCAAGCTTTTTTCGTGATATTGGCGGGCTTTAAGCCAATCTTTCTTCTTTTTATATAAATCGCCCATACCAAAATAGGTGAAAGACAAACCGCGTTTATCGCCTAATGTTGTTCTTATGTCCAGTGCTTTTTGATAATATATTAAGGCTGTATCAAGGCTATTGTTATTTTTCATCACATGGGCAATGTCATGATAATTGTAAGCCATACCCTTGAGATTGTTTATTTTTTGATTATTTTCTAAAGATTTAAAGGTATATTCCAGAGCTTTTTTATAATCTTTTTGGACTGAATAAAGAATACTGATATTGTTAGAGGCTGCACCAACGCCATAAAAATTGCCTATTTCTTCAGCAATCTTCAAGGATTGAAGATAGTTTTTTAAGCCTTCATCCGTTTTTCCAGTGTATTCACAAATTCGGCCATGGTCATTGTAAGAGACCATTTGACCAATTTTATAATTGTCTTCCAAACTGATTTTTAGATGAAGGTCATAATTTTCAAGTGCTTTAGTGAAATCGCCTTTGGTATCAAAAATATCCCCGATGCCTTTTGCGGCTTTGCCGATGCCTTCTCTGTAATGCGCTTTTTCACTTATATTTTTACAGATTTCATAACAAGCTTCGGCTTCTTTAATTTCACCGATAGCAAAATGCGCTCTGCCTTTAACGTAATAAACATCTGCTTCTCGTTTAGTATTACCCAAATGCGCACAGAGAGCAAGACAGTGTTGTGCTGTTTGAATCGCATTTTTATAAAGACTTAAAAAATAGTAGGCAGTCGCTAATTGAAAATGACTTTCTAATTGCCCATTATTATCATTTATTTTATTCGCTAAACCAAGGGCTTCTTGGGCATAATCTCGGGCTGCGGCTGCATTGTTATAGTAACTCGCTTCCGCCAATTGATTCAATACGCTCGCTCGATTCACGTCTGAAACAGGCGTTTTCAACAGGTTTTTCAAGCTGTCAATATTATCCGAATGAGCGGGAAAGGTCACAAAAAAGAAAAGAACAAGCAATAAAATGCGATATTTCATTAGATTTCACAGAGCATTTGTTATATTATGATTTTATAATAATTTAAAGCCCTATTCCCAAAGTTAAGAAAAAATGGCAAACATGGCCGCTATTCCCCTGTTCTTTCATAACGTAAAATTCTTAAAACGACCCCCCTCAGTATAAATACTTTTTTAAGAGACTAAAGCTGGGTTCTAACTTTTTAATATCCGTGCCACCCGGAATGTTTGAGGTGACACGGATAAAATGCTTATTTAATGTTTCACCAACTTTTTAGAAAATGTACCTTTATCCGTTTTGATAGATAAAAGGAAGATACCCGTTGGGCAAGAAGACATATCAATTTGTAAAGTATGATTAAACGTATCCTTTACCGAAGGGGCAGATATCACTCTTCCGGTGATGTCCACAAGTTGTATATTATAAGTCATCTCCATGGTTTTTGGTGACTCAATTGTGACCATATTGTTAAATGGATTCGGAAAAACATGGAATAGACTCGATAAATCAATTTTTTCAGTTGACGATACCGCGTCTGTTGATAAAGAAATATCAAAATTACCCATATCGCCGTTGAATCCATCCACCATGACATAATAGGTTTTTCCAGCCGTCAGACTTTTTGCCGCCAAATAACTATCAAAATAAGTAGAGCAACTTGAAGGTCCTGCATCATTGGCAGCGATGAGAGTGAAAGTGCTAAAATTAGTCACATCTGTGGCAGAATAAAGCGCCAATTGGGTGTCAAATGTGGCAAGGTCGCAAGTACTGATATTCACTTTACCACTGGCAGGGGCTACAAACTTGAACCATACAGAATTATCAATTTGATTATCGCACCAACCATTCACGCAATCCTGAGACATTATGGGTCTGATGTTTTGCTCCAGCGTTGTGGCGGTGGCTAAAACATTGGTAAAACCTTTTTGAACGATATTATTGACGGGTAATAAAATGGCTTTTGTCACATCATCATTCACGGGTCCCGGTGTAAGTTTATCTTTGATGACGATACTGAAATTGCCGGTAAAAGCAGCATATCCATCCACAACGAGATAATATTTTTTTCCGGGTGTAAGTCCCGTGATTTGCAATAAGTTATCGCCATTGGTAGCGCAGTAACTGGGACCATCTTCGTTAGCACCAATCAATTCAAAGGTTGTAAAATCATTGCAATTTGTGGCTGTATAGACTGCCAGTTGAGAATCAAAATTAGCCAAATCACAGGTTGATATTTCAGCAATACCGCTTGTAGGGGCGATAAAAGTAAACCAAACGGTGCTATTCATGGTCGCATCTGCCCATTTGTTAGTGGGGGCAATGCGTGTTTCAGCATCCGTAGAAGTAGCACCTAAATTAGTGAAACCTTTTTGAACAATGCCATTTGTAGGCAATACGATAGCTTTGCAAACATCATCATTGATAGGGGGACTTGAAGGCGGAGTCGTAATTGTAATACTGAAATTGCCATAGCCTTGAATACCACCATCCACCATAATGTAGTAAGCAGCATCAGGTTCAAGATTATTGACATTCATAATACTGCCTCTGACATTCCGTCCATTCGGATAATCGGGACTTGGGGGTTCAGGGCAAAGGCCGGAATTATCATCTGCGGTAATATATTTGATTGTCGAGATGTCATTACAATCACCAACTTTATATAAAGCCAATTGTACTTGAAAATCTGCTTGATTACAGGTGCTAATTTGTACCGTACCGTTTGAAGGGGCTATAAATTTAAACCAGACAGACCTTTCAATAATTCGGGCGCGATTATCGGCGATATCTGTCCATCCTTTTACACCATCAATATTATAAGGTGGGGCAAGGATTTGTTCCAAGTCGCTTGTAGTTGCGCCACTATTTCTAAAGGAACCTGCACTGATGCCGTTTGTTTCCAAACTAATGGCTGTGCAAAAAACATCATTAATAGGCGGTGTTGCTGAAAGGATAATATCGAAAGCACCGGTTGCACCTTTATAACCATCAACCAAAATCAAATAACGTTTGAGTGGTATTAGCCCTGTCACTTTAAGGCGGCTGTCCAAACCACCCGCCAATGAAATATCATCATTGGCTCCCAGATGGGTATAGGTTGAAAAATAGTCAGACCCACAAATATTGCCGTTTGTGCCGTAAACACTTACTTGGGCGTCAAAATTGGCATTTTTTATATCAATGGTCATTTCACCGCCATAAGGTGCTTCAAAAGCAAACCAAACCGAGTGTTGCACACTGTCTTTCTTCCATCCTACCGTAGCATCTATAGAAACGGGCGTTAACAATTGTTCTTTGTTCTCAGCGGTTGCTAAGTAATTGGAATAATGAAAATCAGGTTTGCCAATACCTCTTGCGCCTTGATTGGGCAGTCCATTGACATCTAAAAATTCAAAAGCACACGCATTGTCATTGTCTGGCGTTGGCGAAGTAACGCTGATACTAAAATCGCTTTGTACGCCTTTAAACCCATCTATCAACACATAATAGGTTGCCCCTATTGGCAGGTTTTCCAAAAACAGCCAACTGCTTTTGTTGGTGCTTCCGCAGCCATTATCGTTGGCAGCAATCAATTGAAACGTTTGGTAATCGTTGCAATCGGTTGCCTTATAAACAGCCATTTGTGAATCAAAAACAAGATTGAGCGCCGAACAAGTGCTGATGACCACTGATGGGGTTTTTGTGGTAAACTTGAACCAAACAGAATTGTTAATCAGCGCAAGATTGGTAGTCGTTTCGGGACACCAGCCTCTATCACAATCAGCCGATGGTGTCAAAATGTTCTCACCATTATCAGACCTTGCATTTTTGGTCGTTAAATTGACTAAGCTACCAAAATTAGTTTTATACTTAGTTTGAATACTTCCATCTACTGGGAGTTCGATGGCATTACACACCAAATCGTTATCAGGTGCACGATTTACGTCAGTATTTCCATAATAAGCAGATAAAACAACCGTATCTGCCACAGTAGCGTCACAATCCGCTTGCAAAATGACTGGAAAATCTTGAAAGCCATACGCTGTTGTCGGGTCTGAATTTCTGACTTTTAACTTAAAAACACGGGATTCACCAGCTGCCATATCAAACACACTTGATGGAAGGGTAACTTCGGGCGTATTTTTTTTGTTTGGGACAACCAAAGTATATTTTCTGACTGTGGTACTATTATTTTTTAAGTTGAGGGTAAAAGTCACCTCTTGATTCAAGGTAAGACCAGACAACTTAGCAGTTTTAGCATTGGCTAAGGTGATTGGGTCTTGCACGGTCATACTGGGTTGATAGAGTTTAGAACCCCCTTCATAAGGACAACTCGTTGTACTTTTGGCTGCCACTAATTTAAAAACGGGGCTTCCAAAACCTCCATCTTCATAGATATCTACTTCCAAAACATCTTCTTTATCATCGTCGGCTATTGAATAACCCACTTCTACGGAATTAGTGCTGCCTTGAGTATTTTTGAAACTTTTGGTTGATGAAAAAGTGAATTTTTGCTCGGCACTGGCTTCGGCACCCGCACTGACGGGACCAATTTCAAGCCCCGCTTCAAGGGTAATCTTTTGCGTTTTTTCTTTGCTGATAACGACTTCTTGGGAGAGTGACACCGAAGAAGATGTTTCAGAGGTAAACGATTGCGTGCCTGAGTTCTTTCCTTTATTGGTTCTTTTTATGGATACTTGATTTTTGATTTTATTGTTAAAGGCAATAGCATCTTCCCAAAACTTAGCTTCTCCTAATTTGCCGGCTGCCTTGAGTGTCGGTATAGTTTCTTTTAAGAGCTCCTGTTCGGTATGATTTTCATTATCAATGGCTCTTCTCGGATAAATTAACAGTTTTGCGCTACCAAATGCGGCATTATTGCCTGTATTTTCTGTATTAAATGGGAGGAAGTAATTAACATTATAGCCTACCCCAAATTCACATTCATAGACGGATGAAACATACAAGTCAGACTTTTCTGTGTTTTCAAGTTGGCTGCTGTTGGTGTAAGTCACGGTAAAGGTGTTTTCTTTGCCTTCTGTGGCGGCATAGCTATTGGTTCTTGAAGCCTCATATTTCGCGCTGGCACTTAATGGTCCCGCAGACATGCCTGCCTCTACGGAATAAGCTAAGGTATTGCTGGTTCCGTTGGTGGTTGAAAGCGCCATCGTGACTTCACTTGAACTTGATTTCGACGTATTGATAAACGATTTGCTGCCATCACCCGGCACTGCCCGAAGGATGGTGTTCAATTCTCTGGGTCCGGGGCCTGTACTCAAATACTTAGCACCTGTCGCGAATGAATTAGCAACACCGATGACCGTTATCGGTAATACCATGACTTTTGCTATTTTTCCACTCCTGAAAAATCTGATAATCAACAATTTGGTAAAGACATTTTGAGCGTTTGGGTGCATTTTACTCACATCAACAGAAAAGGATTTACCCCGTACCTGTACATAACCTGGGTAGAGTTTGCTTGGAAAAGGTGCGGTGAAATCTGTCGTTTGCAAGGTCGTTTCCTCTACTAAATAATCACCCACCGAAACGACGACTTTGTCATAAGCAATTTCATTGGGCATTAAAAGATTTTCATACCCATAACCAACATTAAAATTAATGGGCGTGTTACTTTGCCGAGTTATGAAAAACTGACCTTCACGCCATGCATTGATTTTGCCCGTTATAGGATCTTTGACTCTAACAAGTGGACCAAAAACACTGGACTGAACGAACGCTTTTGACGGTTCTCCATCGAAATAATTGATAGCACTTTTTCCCGACAATTCAGTGACATTGCCCGTTAAAATCGTAATCACTTTGTCAGGCACCGCAATGCCTAAAATTTTAGTGTATTCAAACTTAAAACTGGCTTTTACGCCCTGAGCATTTCCTTGAACGGAAGTGCATAGACAGATAATAACGAATGAAGTAAGTTTAAAAAATTTCATGATAAAAAATTTAAACGCAATGAGGAATAGAATGAAGAATTTTAACAACTTCTTTCATGATTTTTATTCCTACAAAGTTAACGACGAGGGGAAATCCATAAAATAGGGTCTTGGGAGTGAATGAGTAGGGTCTTGGCCCTAATGGAGGAAATTCAGAAATGGGTTAGAGGCTCGTTGTTCTCTTTAAATTTCCAATATTGTGATAACATGTTTCATAATTGGGTTTTGGATAAAGCCCATTGTCCGTAAGGAGATGTTAATCTTTTGTAAACAAACTCAAAAGTAACCATTTTTAAAAGCAAACCAAAAAAACGCCACTTTTACTCAAATGCAAGTAAAAAATGGCGGGATACTGAGGGGGTGGGTATTCAATGTCCATTTTTACCCCATAAACCCCACAATAATTTTTGCCCATTCCTCACCTTTATCTTCTTGCAGAAAATGCCCGGCTTGTTGAATGGTTGTATGCGGTTGCCCTTGAGTGCCCGGAATCAGCTTTTGGAAGATTTTATCTCCGCCTTGAGTGATGGGGTCGCTGTCGGAAAAACAGGTCAAAAAAGGTTTTTCCCAAGTCGAAAGCACTTGCCAAGCGGTACGGTTGGCGGCGGAAGCGGGGTCATTGGGTTGGGTAGGTACTAATTTCGGAAAAATCCTTGCGGCTGCTTTATAACTTTCGTCCGGAAATGGAGCATCGTAAGCGGCTATTTCTTCGGGAGAAAGTTTGTGTATGCAACCTCGGCTAACGATAAGACCCGTTGGAAAAACCGGAACAGTTTGTGAAAAAGTCTGCCATTGTAAAAATGCTTCTGAAGGTGGGCGGTCACCCGTCGGCAAAAACGTATTGGCAGCAATAATTTGTTTGAAACGATGAGGGTGCTCTGCCGCCAATCGAATCCCCAATAAGCCGCCCCAATCTTGGCAAACCAAGGTGATATTTTGCAAATCAAGTTTCTGTAGTAATTGAAACAGCCAATCCACGTGATTTTGGTAAGAATAAGCTTCGATGGAGTCAAATTTATCAGATTTTCCGAAGCCAATTAAATCGGGAGCAATCACTCGATATCCCGCTTCAACCAAAATGGGAATCATTTTCCGGTACAAATACGACCAGGTCGGTTCGCCATGAAGCATCAAAAGGGTATCCGTACTGCTATGCCCTTCATCCACATAGTGCATCTGAAGGTCGTTGTCCACTTCGACATAATGCGGCAAAAAGGGATAATCTTTCAAGTTGTCAAATCTTTCGGTAGGAGTGCGGAGTATAGCCATAGTTTAAAATTGAGTGGTAGCAAAAATGTTCTTTTTTAATGCATCAATACCAGCACAAGTTATGAAAAGGGATTGAATTGATTAGTTTTTATCATTCTTACTTTTATCTTTAGTGGTGCAATTTTTATTGAGCTTTGGCGAAAATGACACCGCAAAATAAGAAAGCAGTAAAAAATTAACGCTTTATAGTAGCTATCATTTCAAAAACAGCTATTTTCACGATACCATTTTGAAAACGTTTTTTTCCTAAAAGAAAACAATCAGCATCGTGAAACAGGTATTTAAAATTCGATACATTTTATTGTTTGTCGCTGCATTAGCCATAATGTACGCTTTTTCTTTTAGCTTCTTGGGCAAAAAAATAGACTTCAATACCCAAGTCAAACCCTTACTCAACCGCCGATGCATCATTTGTCACGGTGGGGTGAAGCGACAAGGGGATTTTAGTTTGTTGTTTCGGCAAGATGCATTAGCCAATACTAAAAGTGGTAAGCCCGCCATCATCCCAGGTGACCCCGATGGAAGTGAGATGATACAACGCCTCACTCACCACGACCCCGAAGAGCGGATGCCGTATAAACAAGGCCCCCTGAGTAAGGAAGAAATCAACACATTGCGCCAATGGATAAAAGAAGGCGCGGAATGGGGCGATCATTGGGCATTCACGGCAGTAAAGCCGACAGCCGTTCCGATGACGAAAGGCTGGTTTGGGATTCCTAAAAAGTCGGATTGGGCTAAAAATGAGATTGATTATTTCATTTTAGACAAAATAGAAGCCGCCAAATTGACCCCCTCAGTATCGGTCGATAAAATGACACTTTTGCGGAGAGTGGCACTTGATGTGATAGGCTTGCCGGCTTCTGAAAGGCTTCAACAACAATTTTTAACCGATAATTCCCCTCAGGCTTACGAAAATTTGGTTGATTCCCTCTTGGCTTCCCCCGCCTATGGCGAGCGGTGGACATCTATGTGGCTCGATATTGCGCGTTACGCCGATACGAAAGGGTATGAGCGCGACGATAGCCGCTCCATTTGGCGGTATCGCGATTGGTTGATTCAAGCCTTTAACGAAGATAAACCTTACAATACTTTCATAACCGAACAAATAGCGGGGGACTTGCTGCCCAATCCCACGATTGACCAATATTTAGCAACTGCTTTTCACCGCAATACCATGACTAACGATGAAGGCGGAACGGACAACGAAGAGTTCAGAGTAGCGGCTGTTATGGATCGAGTCAACACGACTTGGCAAGGCATTATGGGAACAACATTCGCTTGCGTGCAGTGCCACAGCCACCCTTATGACCCTTTCAGACATGAGGAATATTATAAGTTCATGGCTTTTTTTAACAATACCCGCGACGAAGATACTTATGCGGATTATCCCCTTTTGCGGGAATATCACAAGCAGGATAGTTTGACTTATCTGGAACTACAGGGTTGGCTCAAAGCCAAAGCGCCACAACGCGCCGATGCGCTCGACAAATTCGTCAAAACCTTACAGCCGTCCTACAACTCCTTGACAGCCGATAAGCTTGTGAACAGTGCTTTGAGCGATGAAAAGTGGTTAGCAGTTCGTCAAAATGGGTCGGCACGGCTAAAAAATGTCAATTTGCAGGATAAAAACCAACTTATTTTCACCTATCAAAGCGGCGTTAAAGGTGGGATTTGGACTATTTTTCTTGATTCGTTGAAGGGTAAAATTTTGAAAAAAATCCCCATTGATACCTCACAAGGCGGCTGGAAAATGGATAAAACAGATTTGCCATTGGAGTCCGGTGTGCACGATTTGTATTTGCATTATTACAACCCCAATCTTAAAAAACCAACCGATGGGGGTATTACTTTTGATTGGTTTCATTTTACCGAGGCTTTTCCGAGTAAAGGATTAGCTGACGGGGAGAAGGCAGAAAAACAATTTTGGGCGTTAATCAATGCCAAAAATTGCGATAAAACGCCTATTTTTATTGAAAACCCCGAAGACATGCGCCGTAAAACGCATGTCTTTGAGCGCGGCAATTGGTTGGCATTGAAGGAAGAAGTACAGCCGGATGTGCCTCATTCTCTTAATCCTTTCCCCAAAGATGCCCCCCGAGACAGGCGTGGTTTGGCAATGTGGCTGACTGACACAAAGAACCCTTTAACGGCACGAACATATGTCAACCGTATTTGGGAGCAGTTATTTGGACAAGGTTTAGCCGAAACATTGGAAGATTTAGGGACGCAGGGCATTCCGCCTACCCATCGGGAATTACTGGATTTTTTGGCGTATGATTTTATGAATGGTAAAAATTGGCGGACGAAAAAACTCATTAAAGATATTGTTATGTCGGCGACTTATCAACAAACGGCTCATATTTCACCGGAACTACAAGCCAAAGACCCCCAAAACAAGCTTTACGCCCGCGCGCCTCGGGTACGCCTTTCTGCCGAGCAAATTCGTGATCAAGCGTTGACAGTCAGTGGTTTGTTGTTGGATTCACTGTACGGCAAAAGTGTATTCCCTTTTCAACCCGAAGGGGTTTGGAGTTCGCCTTACAATGGTGCTTTGTGGAAAAAAAGCGACGGCAAGCAGCAATATCGCCGCGCGGTTTATACTTATTGGAAGCGCAGCAGCCCGTTCCCTTCGATGCTCACTTTTGACGGTGTTAATCGCGAAGTGTGTGTTTCTCGTCGAATCAGAACCAACACGCCGCTGCAAGCTTTGATTACACTCAATGATTCTACCTATCTGGCTGCCGCCGTTGAAATGGCGACAAAAGCGGCACAAATTGTCCAAGTGCCTTCCTATCAAGAGAGTGTGTCGCAACAAATTACTCTCTGTTATCAGTCCGCATTAGGGCAGCCGATTACACCCGAAAAGCGGCAAGTTTTAGAAAAATTGTATCAAACCGCTTTTTTGCAGTTTTCAGCAAAAAACAAAAAAGAAAAAGGTAAGATGCCCAGTGCCTTGGCGCAACAAAAACCGGAAATAGCCGCCATGGCAATCGTGGCGAACGCTATTTTGAACTTAGATGAATTTATCAATAAATCATAGAGACGGATAAATGATGAAAAACAACCATAAAAAGCTATTCACCGAGGCGCAAAACGAAGCCTTAAATTATATCACCCGCCGCCATTTTTTGCAACAATGCGGGATGGGTCTTGGCAGTATGGCGTTAGGCAGCCTAATGGGCGGTTGTTTGGGTGAAAAAACACCTCTCCTCAGTATAGCGGAGAGTCCGTTGATGATTGACCCGATTAATCCTTTGTCGCCCCGTATGCCGCATTTTGCCGGACGAGCGAAATCGGTCATTTATATCCACATGGCGGGTGCGCCATCGCAATTGGAGTTATTTGACTATAAGCCGGAATTAATGAAAATGGACGGGCAAGATTGCCCACAATCGCTTTTGGATGGTAAACGCTTTGCTTTTATTCGGGGTGTTCCCAAAATGCTGGCGGCTCAGGCGGAGTTCAAGCAGCATGGTCAAAGTGGGGCTTGGATTTCCAATTATTTGCCTCATTTGCAGAGCATCGCAGACGAAATCACTTTTTTAAAAGGGGTACACACCGACCAATTCAATCATGCACCTGCTCAACTCTTGATGAATACGGGCGGCTCGCGCTTAGGTCGCCCAAGTATGGGTGCGTGGGTCACATATGGATTAGGCTCAGAAAATGCTAATTTACCCGGTTTTGTGGTGCTCACATCCGGAGGTAAAGACCCCGATGCGGGTAAAAGCGTGTGGGGCAGTGGATTTTTGCCGTCCGTTTTTCAAGGGGTACAATGCCGTTCGGAAGGTGACCCCGTCTTGTTTTTGAATGATCCGGAGGAAATTGACCGAAACTTGCGCCGTGCTTCCATTGATGCTATCAATGAGGTCAACCGCTTACAATACGAGCAAGTAAAAGATCCGGAGACCATTTCGCGCATCGCCCAATATGAAATGGCTTATAAAATGCAAATGTCAGTACCGGAAGTCATGGACATACAATCAGAACCACAATACATCCATGATATGTACGGCACGCAACCGGGAAAATCAAGTTTTGCCAACAATGCTTTACTGGCGCGCAAATTGGTGGAACAAGGGGTGCGTTTTGTCCAACTTTTTGATTGGGGTTGGGATACTCATGGCACGTCGGAAGACGGTTCTATTGATGTGGGTTTGGTCAATAAATGCCGACAAACGGATAAATCAGTCACCGCTTTGATTTTGGATTTAAAACAACGGGGTTTGCTCGACGAAACGCTTGTGATATGGGGCGGCGAATTCGGCAGAACGCCGATGTTAGAAAACCGCGACAATAAACCCAACGCTTTCAAAGGGCGTGATCACCACCCAGAGGCTTTTACGGTTTGGATGGCCGGTGGTGGTATCAAAAAAGGGTATTCACACGGCGAAACTGACGAGATTGGCTATTCCGTAGTGAACGGCAAAACGTCCGTTTTTGATATTCAAGCGACCATCTTGAACCAATTGGGCTTCGATCACGAAAAATTGACCTACCATTTTCAAGGTCGCCCTTTTAGATTGACGGATGTTTTTGGTAAGGTGATTCGTGAGGTGGTGGCTTGACATGAGGTTGTTTTTACACGAACCTGCCTTTGTCGGCAGACAGGTTACGCGAATTTTTACACGAATTATGCCCGAATTTTCATGTGTGTTTCACACGAATTTTATTTTTTTTACACGAACCTGCCTTTGTAGGCAGGCAGGTTGCGCAAGTTTTCCTCCGGTAAAAGCAATTAAAACAGTAAAAAATGGATAGACGGAAATTTATTCAATCAACTATGGCAACCACTCTTTTTGCGTCACTCGAAAGTTACGCCAAACCTCTTTATACTGTCCAGAAGGACTCCTTTGAGGGGATATCAGATTTGAAAATATTAGCCACTAATTGGGGTTACGAAGGCAGCGTGGATAGTTTATGCGCCAAAGTTAAAGCCGCCGGATATGACGGTTTAGAATTGTGGTGGAATAATGACCCCAAAAAGAGTGATGAATTATTTACGGCTTTAAAAAAATACGATTTGTCCATCGGCTTTTTGACCGGTTCTGGCAGTACAGATTTCAATAAAAACTTGGCTGATTTCACAAAAAGTGTAGAAGCGGCGACGGCACAAACCATTCAGAAACCACTGTATATCAATTGTCATTCGGGGAAAGATTACTTCACCGACGAGCAATGTCAGGCGTTTTTTGATGTGACGAAAAAAATATCCAAACAAACGGGCATCAGCATTTACCACGAAACCCATCGCGGTAGAATCATGTACAGTGCACCCATTGCGCGGCAATACATGGAGAAAAACCCCGATTTACAACTCACTTGTGATTTGTCGCATTGGTGTTGCGTCCACGAATCGCTTTTAGAAGACCAGCCCGAAGCCGTCAATTTAGCCATTGCTCGAGGCGGTCATATTCACGCCCGCGTGGGTTATGCCGAAGGCCCTCAAGTCAATGACCCGCGCGCGCCGGAATGGGAAAAAGCCGTCAAAACGCATTTTGGCTGGTGGGACAAAATTGTCACTCGGCGCAAACAGGAAGGTAAACCGGTAACGATTTTGACCGAATTTGGTCCCCCCGATTATATGCCCACCTTGCCCTATACACGCCAAGCCGTTGCCAATCAATGGGATATCAATGTGTATATGATGAAGGTTTTGAGAGAAAGATATAAATAAAATTCATCATTCATCGTTCATCATTTATCTTCATTCATCATTTTAAAAAGTATGGGAAAATTCCATCCGTTGATTGTCCATTTGCCGATTGGTATTTTGTTGCTCAATGCGGTTTTTGTGTTTTTATCAAAGACCAAAAAATATGAAGGATTGTCGGTAGCAATTCCTTTGACTTTGTTGTTGGGGGCTTTGAGTGCAGTCGCAGCGTGTGTGACGGGTTGGTTATTGTCCGAAAATGGGGGATATGCCGAAGACACCTTGGCGTATCACAAATGGCTCGGTATTGGGGTGGCGTTAGCGTCGATGCTGTTGTATTTTTTAAAAAAATATGATAATCAATGGGCTTGGGCGGCTTTAGTCATAGGTTTATCGGTGACGGGGCATTTTGGCGGGACATTGACGCATGGTGAAAATTATCTTTTTTCATCGGAAAAAACGTCCTATACTGAGGGGGGGGGCTCTGAAAGTATTTTACCCGCAAATATTCCAGAAGCACGGGTTTATGCGGAGTTGATAGTGCCCATTTTGAAAAGGAATTGCTACAGTTGCCACAATAATGCTAAGCAAAAAGGGAAATTGCGGATGGATGATAAAGCCGCTTTTTTGAAAGGCGGTGAGAACGGAGCCATTGTCGTAGCGGGACAAGCTGCACATTCTGAAATGATTAAACGTCTTTTGCTCGATATGGATGATAAACACCACATGCCGCCCAAAGGCAAAACGCAACCCACGCCTCAGGACATCGCTTTGCTGCGGTGGTGGATAGACAAAGGTTTGGATTTTGATAAAAAAGTCAAAGAAATGGAACAAACCGAGGAAATAAAAGCCCTTTTTGCGAACTTCGGAACAGCAGAAACGAAAAAAGAAAACCCATTTGTACCCACGCAACCCGTTGAAAAAGCGGATGATAAGTTGATAGATTCGGTCAGAAAAACAGGCATTTTACTCATGCCCATTGCACCGCAGAGCCCTTATTTGCAAGCCAATTTTGTATCGGTTCCCAAAGTTGGCGATAAGGAAGTGGAGCTGCTTGTGCCTTTTGCCAAGCAATTGATTTGGCTGAAATTAGGGGGAACAAAAATATCGGATTCCGCGATGGTGAGTGTGTCTAAATTAACCCAATTGACAAAATTGAGCCTTGACAATACATGTATTACGGATAAGGGTTTGTCTGCATTGTCATCCCTTACTCAGTTGCAATACCTGAATGTGGTCGGCACAGGCATTACAACCGAGGGTTTGACCCCTCTCAGTATATTGCCAAAACTTCAACAGATTTTTATTTTTAAAACCCAAATATCATTGGAGGATTTAGCTCAATTGAAACAAAAAATGCCGAAAACGGTATTTGATACGGGCGGTTATATTGTGCCATTTTGGGCCTCAGATACCACAGTTTTTAAAAAAGTAAGGTGAAATGAAAAATCTATTTTGGGTATGGCTTTCTTTGTTCTTAAGTTGCCAGACATACCAAAAACTACCAAAATCAGCCATTTTACCCGAGCAATTTATGGTCGTTTTGGGTATTGTCCAAGATGCCGGTTACCCGCATCCGTATTGCGCTAAGGCTTGCTGTGAAGCCGTGACAACGGGGAAAGAGCAGCGTAAAAATGTAACGTGTCTGGGCATCGTTGACCGAGAAACGCAGGAGGTTTTTATGCTTGAAGCCACGCCCGATTTCACTCAACAAGAGCCTATACTGAGGGGGTATCTCAACGACAAAATGAAACCGATAAAAGGCATCTTTTTAACCCATGCTCATATTGGGCATTACACGGGGCTGATGTATTTGGGTCGTGAAGCCATCGGAGCAAAGGAGACACCGGTGTATGCCATGCCCAAAATGAAAAGCTTTTTAGAGAACAATGGTCCTTGGAGCCAATTGGTGGGTTTGAAAAATATTAAAATCATGGCTTTACAAGCTGATTCTACCGTTTTTATAACAAAAAATATCAGCGTGAAACCCATCGTTGTCCCGCACCGCGATGAGTTTTCTGAAACGGTGGGTTTTGTTATTTCAAGTAAAAATAAGCGCGTTTTGTTTATTCCCGATATTGATAAATGGTCGAAATGGGAGCGCAATATTGTGGAGGAAGTGGGTAGGGTGGAGGTGGCTTTGCTGGATGCTACTTTTTATAAAAACGGTGAAATCCCCAACCGTAGCATGAGCGAAATACCACACCCTTTCATTGAAGAGACAATGGCTTTATTTAAAAATACATCGGATAAATCTAAAATTAAGTTTATCCATTTCAATCATACGAACCCCGTTTTAAGGCAAACGCAAGATCGCCAAACCGTTTTGAAACAAGGTTTTGGGGTTTGTACTGAAGGGGAGGTGATTCGTTTGTGATTGGCTGTAAGCTATCAGCCGTCAGCTGTCAGTGCTTTTTTGGCTGATAGCTCACGGCTGATAGCTCACATCTCACGGCTTCGTATAATTTTTACTCATATCATCCAAAATCAACACCCAATCCTGTCCATATCCTTGTGTGGGAGGCGTGAATTGTTGTTGATTGATATTGCTGAAACTGCCGATATCCTTGACCGAACCGGTGCGAGGATCATACCAACAAGCCATCACTTTGCTGCCCGAAATTTTACCCATATTCACCGTGAACGCTTTGCCTTTGGTGCTGTAAACAAAAGCGTAATCCTTGCCGCGGGTGGCTTGAATGTGGTCGTATATACTGAGGGGGTCGGTTACAAGCGTTTGGTCGGGTACACGGTCGAGCATGGGGCGCGATTCAATCAACTTTCGGAGGTGTTTCATCTGTCCTGCCGCCGGTAAATTGACGGCTTCTTGCCAAGGAATACTGGCGCCGTTGATGCTTTTTCGCTGCGGTGAGTACATTTGCCAAACA
>JANPGW010000393.1:0-2460 GCA_031424115.1 Saprospiraceae bacterium
TGTATTATTCAAAACCTGTAATCCGCCTATTGTCTGGCTCGGTACATCAGAAATAGTATTACTATTGCCATTATTAAAAACAAGAATATCCGAAGGGCTTGGTGTTGCGCGAGAAGGAGTCCAATTTGTGGCAGTAATCCAGCTACCATTTCCGGCGACATTCCATGTATAAGTCGTACCGCCTCCTATGGTATATGAATAAAAATTATCATCATTAGTGTTACGGTTAATGGTATAATGATCGGCTTTGTTAGCGTCACTTGTTGCGATGCCGACTCCGGAGGTGAATACATAATATTGAACGGAGCCTAATGTGTTAACACTCGCAGGGATAGTTGCTGTGGCAGTTGTAGTGGCATCCGTCATAGCAACTATAGTAGATGTGGCAAAATTATCCCTTGAATAGCGGAGATAAGCCTGTTGACCGGGTGCAAAAGCACCCGAAAGAGTTGCTGTAACAACCACATTCTGTCCCACAGAGACATTAACGGGTGATTGATTGACTGCCGCGACCGATTGTATATTACCGGCAATGCGGAATACACTAAAGGAGTCTGCAGCTGAAGAAGTTGTTTTAAAAACGTAGTTATCAGTAGTTCTAATGGTTGAAATAAACCATTTGCTTTTATTACAATTGGAGGCACCAATGGTATGAATCGCAACGGATGTATTGTTTATTTCTCTATCTTGATTGTCGGTACAGGTAGCAGAAGGAGACAATTCAGTCACCCCGGAAACCATTCTAAAATATTGATTTCCGACCGCAGTGGGGTTGCGAATAGCTATATACGACCTACCAAAACTGGCTGTTAAAGGCGTTATATTACTCGGATTATTCCAACCGGTTGAAAAACCATCGCCGATGATGCCGGGTTGAGCTTGTAAGGAACCGAAATGGAAAACAAAAAGGAGGATTGGCGTAAATTTTAGGAATGTTAAAAAGCGGTTCATTGTTCGAAATTATGAGATTAGTAATTGTGGTTATATTTATTATAAAAAATGTGTTGTGATATTAAAAAAGAGGTATATTTTGGTGCTTATATCAACAAATAGAAGTAAAATTCATGGAGAATTAAACAAGTCTATATGATTGTTAAAAATAAAAAATATAGTTATTCATTTGGAAAGAATAGAACGATAAGGATGGTCGGTCGTGTTTACTAAAACAAAACACAAATATATACAAATATTCACATTAAATAAAAAATCACATTATTTTTTTATATTTTATTTAATAACCAATTTTACCCTAATTCGATGTATAACATCAATGAATATTATCGTAACCATGCGTTAATACCAAAATTGGATTTTATTACTAATTTTATAAAAAAGATATCCTTTCTGTAAAACTTAACTAATCTATATCGGATTATCAGGTTTGTGGCAGATTTATGATCAGTTTTCAAAATATGGAAATAAAATTGCAGTTATATTCTATGTTTAAAACCATTTTGAATAATGTATCAAACAGATATGAAAAAAATAGTCACTTTACTCCTTGTATTGATAATCACAACTAAAGTATTCAGCCAATTTATCCAGACGGATGTTCTCATTGTGGGTGGAGGTGCAAGCGGAGTGGCAGCCGGAATTCAATCCGCTCGTTTAGGCGTAAAAACGGTTATCATAGAGGAAACAACATGGCTTGGTGGTGCCTTGACTGCCGCGGGTATGTCAGCAACAGAAGGGAATAACGACTTAGCTTCCGGCTTATGGGCAGAATTCAGAGATAGTCTGAAAGTTCGATATGGCAGTACAAAAGCTTTGGCGACGGGCTGGGCATCTAAAACGTGTTTTGAGCCAAAAGTTGGAGCGGACATTTTTAAAAATATGGCTTCAAAAGAATCGTATTTAAAAGTCTTGTACGAGACCAAATTTCAAACCTTAAAAAGAATTAACCCCTCTCGCGATGTTATCCCCAATATTGAAGGCGGCTGGTCAGTAACAGTAAAAGATAAAAAAGGGAAAACCATCAGGATTGAAACGCGGATATTGATTGACGCTACTGAGTTGGGCGATGTAGCCAAATTAGCCGGTGTCCGATATCGAATTGGAACCGACAATCCCTCCGAAACAGGGGAGGAGGACTATGCCGTAAAGAAAACAGACATTGTGCAAGATATGACGTATGTAGCTATTTTGAAGGATTATGGCGGTAATGCTCCAACTTTGGCAAAGCCGCAAGGCTATAATGCCGCCGAATTTGATTGTAGTTGCGGCAAAGATTGCACAGGCGAAAAAATAATAAGTTGCGATAAAATGCTTGATTTCGGTAAGTTGCCCAATGATAAATACATGATTAGTTGGCGCACTTCCGGCAACGACTATTACGCCAATATTATTGACGCCGACGAAAAAACCCGTAATAAAGCTTATGACGAAGCCAGAAAACTGACAATGCGTTTTCTGTATTATATTCAACAAGAATTGGAATATAAAAATTTAGGTTTAGCCGAA
>JANPGW010000394.1:0-1854 GCA_031424115.1 Saprospiraceae bacterium
GAGGGTTAAACTCGATGAGAAATGGTCATGGCAGATACAAGCAGATAATCGCCGATTTTTTGGAGAAAATCAGCAGTTGCAATTTATAGCTCATACGGAAGTGCATCGAAAACTGGGTAAAACGTTTGAAACTTCACTGGGGTTTACATTTTCAGAAGTTTGGCAGGGGAATTTGCCGGTACCTGAGTTGAGACTTTTTCAAGAGTTTTATATTTTTCAACCTTTAAATAACCATTTGCGCCTCTCGCACCGTATAAGAACTGAGCAAAGGTGGTTTCGCAACTACAAAAATGATGCGCTTACTGAGGGGTATAATTTTAAATTCCGGTTTCGCTATATGCTGCGCTTGGATTATAAATGGGGTGAAAAATGGGTTGTAAAAGCGAATGATGAATTGATGTATCACCACGATGATTTTGACCAAAACCGCATTTATGGCGGCGTGGAATATAAATTTTTAAAAGATTTATCCCTTGAAATGGGTTATTTGAAAGTGTATCAAAAGCGAGCGAATAATAAAGGATATTTTAATAGGGATAATTTGCGAGTGACAGTTTATAAGGATTTTTAATGGTGTTTGGTTTTGAGTGTTTAGTTTTTAGAATCTAAACACTCAAAACTAAATACTAAACACTTTAAAATTTTATGGAAAAGAAAGTTTCAGAAGTAGAAATCATCAAGGACAAAAGCCGCTATTTGCGGGGTACGTTGGTAGAGAGTTTGCACAATGAGGTGACAGGCTCAATTGCTGCTGATGATACGCAACTGATAAAATTTCATGGTTCGTACCAGCAGACTGATCGTGATATTGATAGTGAGCGCAAACGCCAAAAGTTGGAACCGCTTTATTCGTACATGATACGGGTACGCGTACCGGGTGGCATTTGCTCACCGCAACAATGGTTGAATATGTCGGATTTGGCGGATAAATATGGTAATGGCGGTTTGAAATTGACGACCCGTCAAGCCTTCCAATTACATGGTATTTTGAAACGCAATTTATCAAAGACGATTAAAGGATTCAATGAGGTTTTATTGGATTCGATAGCGGGTTGCGGTGATGTGAATCGGAATGTGATGATGAATCCGAACCCGTATCAAACACCTGCGCATGAAGAGGTTTACAAGGATATTTGTCAAGTTTCAGCGCATTTAACGCCTAAAACATCGGCTTATTACGAGATTTGGCTCGAAAATCAAGAGGCGGATAGTTCAGTAAAAGTGGAGAGTGAAACGCCCGTTGGTAAAATTATTGCTAAAGCGAATAATCTAATTACCCGCACCGGTCAGCCTGATGATGAACCTATCTATGGTAAGCATTATTTGCCCCGTAAGTTCAAAATTGCGGCAGCGATTCCGCCTTATAATGATGTTGATATTTTTGCCAATGACCTCGGTTTGATTGCCATAATTGAAAATGGTGAATTAAAAGGCTATAATATTGCCATTGGTGGCGGCTTCGGGATGACATTCGGGATGCCCGAAACCTATCCACGTTTGGCAGATGTGATTGGTTATTGCGATAAAAGTAGGGTAGTGGATGTGAGTGAAAAAGTAATGACTATCCAACGGGATTGGGGCAATCGGGAGAATCGTAAATTCTCTCGCTTGAAATACACAATTGATAAATTTGGTTTAGATACTTTCGTTGCTGAAATAAATAAACGGTGTGGTTATGATTTAGAACCCGCCAAGCCCTATCATTTTGAAAGCAATGGCGACCATTATGGTTGGTCAACGAACCATAATGGTAATATGAATTTGACACTTTTTATCGAAGGTGGTCGCGTGAAAGATACCCCTCAGTATAAACTCAAAACGGCTCTGCATGAAGTAGCCATGTTGGGTCTGGGC
>JANPGW010000395.1:0-1743 GCA_031424115.1 Saprospiraceae bacterium
CCCATCAGAGTGAAAGTGCGGGGTAATTTTCGGCGCAAAACGGAGAATTGCGACTTCCCTCCTCTCCTACTCGATTTTTCGAAAAAGAAAGGCAAAAAAACGATATTTGACGGTCAAAACAAGTTGAAATTGGTGACCCAATGTAAACGGGAAGATTTTGTCTTTCATGAATATTTGGTCTATGAGGTGTATAATTTAATCACTGATTACAGCTTTAAAGCCCGATTAGCGGAAGTGACCTACGTGGACTCGTTGGGCAAACGCAAACCGCAAACGGATTTCGGCTTTTTTTTGGAGGATGAAAATGATATTGCCAAACGCAACGGGGCGAAGCTTTTTGCGCCGAAAAACCCCAATAACTACCTTTTAGACTCCCTTCAGATGGCGACAGTTGCCTTATTTGATTATATGATTGGCAACAATGATTTTTCCATGTTCGATTTGCACAACATAAAATTATACATCCAAACGGGCAAACGCTTTATACCGGTGCCTTATGATTTCGACCACGCGGGTATCGTAGAAGCGAGTTATGCCTTGCCGCCGCCGCAGATTGAGATTCCATCGGTCAGGGTTCGGGTGTATCGAGGATTGAATTACTCTCCCGAAATTTTCCGCGCTGTATTTGAAAAATTCAACAGCGTGAAGCCCAAGATATATGCCCTCTATGAAAAAAATCCTTTGCTTAATGCCGGTTATATCAAACGGACTATCAAATATTTGGACGAGTTTTACGAACACATCAACGATCCCAAAGCCGTTAAAAAGTATTTTGTGCAAGGGAAATTCAAGTTTTGATGGCTTTAACACTTGGTTTCCTTGTTTTTATATAAATTTGTAAGCATACAGTTGATTTTGTAAAACCCTTTTTTTAATTAAAAAATTATTATCATGAAACGCCTCACAAACAAAAGCCTTGTACAATTCATGGTCGTCTTTTGTTGGATTCTCTCCACAGAAATACCCGCTCAAAACACCTACGCCCTAGTCATCGGCTTATCCCAATACAAAGAAATCACACCCTTGCAATTTGCCGACCGTGACGCGGTGGCGTTTACCGAGTTCCTAAAAACGCAGCAAGTGCCGGAAAACAATATCAAATTGATTTTGAATGAAAATGCTACCCGACTCAATGTCTTAGACGGCATGTACAACCTCACCTCCCAACTCAAACCCAATGACCGGTTTTACTTATATTTCGGCGGTCATGGCGATTTAGAGGCGCAGATATCCTCTGAAAACTCACTGCTTTTACTCTACAATTCCTTTAAAAAGAACTATTTTCAAGGCAGTGAATTCATCCAATTATTTGAATTAAAAGAATGGTTGGGGGCACTGGCGAAAAAGAATATTGAAGTCGTTTTCATCGCCGATGCCTGTCATTCGGGCGGCTTGATTGGCGGCAAAGAAGGCATTTCAAAAACCCAAACGGCTTTGAATGAAAACTGGGCGGGTATCACTAAAATCCTTTCTTGCAAGTCCGATGAATTTTCATTGGAAGGCAAGCAATGGGGCGGCGGTCGTGGTTTGTTCTCTTATCATTTGGTCAATGGACTCATTGGTCGTGCCGATGCCAGCGGCGATAAAAAAATATCTGTTGGAGAATTGGATAACTATTTGAAATCCAATGTTGCAAAACAAGCCAATCCAAATGTGCAAACGCCCGTTGTGATAGGCAATAGTCAACAAGTGTTATCCTTTGCCAATACTGAGGGGTTGGAAAAAATAGCTGAATTAGAGCAA
>JANPGW010000396.1:0-24299 GCA_031424115.1 Saprospiraceae bacterium
AAATGAAAAATTTCAGAGTATCGGGGCTTTTTGGTTGCATGAGTGGACGCTGTTTCAGCAAGACAAAAGCGAATTGCTTTTCACTGCCAGCACTCGGTTCGATAAAGTAACGCTTTCGAATGAAGATAAATTTCTGACCGATGGCAATCAATCCGGTTCGATACCCCTCCGTAGGTTCAGTCCTTTAGCGGGTTTGGTGTATAAAATGACCCCCTCAGTATCGGCGTATTTCAATTTTTCATCTAATTTTGAAACGCCTACTTTGAATGAATTGTCCTCGAATCCGAGTAATACGGGCGGTTTTAATCCCGATTTAAAGCCTCAAAAATCCATCAGTTACGAGTTAGGTATCAAAACGCAAGTAACCCAAAAATGGAGTTTGGATGCGGCTTTATTCGTGATTGACTTAAAAGATGAATTTGTTTCATATCAATTGGCGCAGTTTCCGGGTCGCACTTTTTTTAGAAATGCCGGAGCGTCGCAGCGTAAAGGGGTTGAACTCGGTGCAGCTTTGAGTGTTCTTTCGGATGTAACTTTTTATGCCAATTATGCTTATTCTGATTTCAAATTTCAGGATTTTCAGCAAGGTTCGGTTAACTTTAAAGGTAATCGCCAAGCAGGAGTTCCTCAACATACCGCCTATTTTGAGGGCAGATGGGAACATAAAAGCGGTTTTACCGGCATTGCCCAAGTGCGTTATGTCGGAGAAATGTTTGCCAACGACGCCAACACTTTTAAAAATGCGGCTTATACGGTGGCTATACTGAGGGGGGGGTATCGGGCTACTTTTAAACAATGGATAATTGAACCTTTTGCGGGGGTGAACAACCTTTTTGATGCCCAATACAATTCTAATGTACAAATCAACGCCGCCGCTAATCGTTTTTATGAGCCGGCAGCGGGACGCTTCTTTTATGGCGGCGTGAAAGTAGGAATTAGGAATTAGGAATTTGGAATTAAGAACTACTTTTGCATTTTAACATTCAAAATAGATAAAAACGATGCCTATTAATACCATTATTTTTGACCTTGGCGGTGTATTGATTGACTGGAATCCGGAATATGTATTCAAACAAGTGATTCCTGACGAAGATAAAAGACGCTATTTTTTTGATAATATTTGTACCCACGATTGGAATATTGAACAAGATGCCGGACGCTCGCTGCACGAAGCCACCGAAACCTTGGTGGCAGAATTTCCAGATTGGGAGCCCGAAATCCGGGCTTACTATGGGCGATGGGTAGAAATGATTGGCGGTTCGATAGATGGAACAGTAACTATTCTAAAAGATCTAATTGACCACCCGGATTACAGCGTTTATGCTTTGACCAATTGGTCGAATGAGACTTTCCCGGTGGCACTACAAATGTTTGATTTTTTGCATTGGTTTGAGGGCATTGTGGTCAGTGGCGATGAAAAAACCCGCAAGCCGTTTGCCGATATTTATGAGACTTTGCTCAAACGGTATGATGTAACCCCTCTCCACGCCGTTTTTATTGATGATAGCCTCAAAAATGTACAAGGCGCCGAGGCTTTGGGTATCAAAGGCATTCATTTCCAGTCGCCTGAGCAATTGAAGGCTTCTTTGAAGGAGTTGGGAGTGGCGGTGTAATCGTTATTCGTGTATCCGTTACTCGTTACATAGTCGAGTAACGAGTAACGAATAACGAATAACGAGTAACGAATAACGAATAACGAATACACGAAACTAATTCCCAAATAGCTGAATCCAACAGTTGGGCATGGTGCCGATAGTACCCATTTTATGACAAACGACATATTTCCAATCCGGTTGTAGCATAGTTTTACGGTGTCCACGACCTTCGATACCGTCGTCAACGAGGAGCAAAATCACCGCTCTCCGAATATCGCTTGGCCCGCCGACCAAATTTTCATTGCCATCTTTCAAATCTCTACACTCTCGAGTGACTCTGTCCCAGGGCCAAGAGCCGTCGCTACCTTGATGGTCGGTATCGCCTCTTCTGCGCTGATCATCGCCGTGTTTTTTAGCGGCGGTGTAAAGGCAAGGAAGCGTTTGTAAAACAGAGAGTTTCGGCGTATTTTTTAATTCCGCAATTAACTCTTTTGCTGTTTTGGTGGCACTACTCATGTCGTTGCGACTTTTCAACTCCGCGATATAATCCTCAATGAAAGGAATATAACCTTCGGGATTGTAGCGTACTAAATTCACCTCGTCCACCATTTGCATCTCCTCTGATGACATACTGGTATTATTGGCAACTATGGGCGAATTGGCGGGGATGTTATTCACCGGAGGATTAGGGCTTGGAACATCCGTCGGAATTTGTGGTTTTCTGATTTCATTGTATTGAGTGGGGATATCAGAACTCGGTGGCATAGTACTGTTATAGGTCGTCTTCTGAACGATTTGCGCTCGATTCTCTATATTGAGCCTTTGTCCCGGTTGCAATATGGCATTTGCACTTAAGCCATTCATGGCTCTGACTTCCATACCGCTCAAACCATATAAAGCACCAATGGACTCCGGCGTTTCTCTTTGTGACAATTGATCTTGAGAAACAATATGGATCACGCGGCTATAATTCGGATTCCAATTATAGGTTATATTTGAATAAGTATTTTCATTTATTGTGGAATTATCCACTCTTTTTTCACCAATATAGTCATAGGATTGAGGAACATTTATCCTTTGTACTTGGGTAGAAGCATCACAATCATTGACAATCAACTCTTGATCAACATAAATCGTTTCATTGCCGGTCATATTGTTCATTGACAACAAACGTTCGACAGTGTAACCATATTTTTGGGCAATAAAAGCTAAACTTTCACCATCCTGAACAATATGTGTTTTGTTTTTTTGAAAAGTCGTCCCCGCAATTGTTTCAGCTGATTTTCTGCCCACATAACCATAGCTTGAAGGAATGTCCTTTTTATTATCCATCGGTGCCTTGACGGATAATGAGGTACATATTCTCAATATATCGTTTTCGTTGATTTTATTCCATTGGCAAAGTTGTGCGAGAGATAATTTATATTTTTTCGATATGCCATATAAAGTTTCTCCGGGTTGCACAATATGAATGCCTTGTATGTCTGAAGGTGGACAGGCTATATTATCTGATTGACTAAAAAGACGAGCGTTTAAAAATAAAATAAGTAAAATAAATAATGCTGGTTTCATAGCTTTTTGTTTTTGTTTACTGAAAGAAGTGTATTTGGCGATAAAAATAAGAGCTTTTCTGTGGAAGTTCAAATTTTTCTAATCTTCGAGGCAGTCTGTCATCATAATAAATGATAAAAATCACTTAAAATCTGCAATATTTATCCCTAATTTCAAGAAATAATGCTTTGCTTTCATCAAAATTAATGAAATTTTAGTCAATTAATGGTTAAAAATGGGAACACTTGCGTTTTTTTTGCGTAACTGTTGAAAATATTAACTTAGACAGTAAAAAAAGGTTTTACGGTAATGACACTGAAATTACTATCCGGAGAAGCTCATGAAGTCAGTAATCAAAAATATCAGTACCAATTTACATTGAGTACCCACGATATTGTTTTGACATCAAAAATAGCGCAGTGTGTCAATGAAAATGATCAATTGACGGTGGTCGGATATTTTTTTAACGACGATAAAAATTGTGAGGTGTGTCAAGTGTTAGGGGTTG
Organism: Saprospiraceae bacterium; assembly: GCA_031424115.1. Taxonomy (GTDB): domain Bacteria; phylum Bacteroidota; class Bacteroidia; order Chitinophagales; family Saprospiraceae; genus JAAFJT01. The sequence continues at coordinate 3,655 of JANPGW010000396.1, forward strand.
TAGCGTATTTCAATCATACCACACAAGCCAAAAGCGATAATAGAATCCCTTTTTATATATTTATTGGCTCTCTTCTACTAAATATCTTTTTTATCATCTATTCTTTTAATCTCTATTTACGAGAAATAATTAGCTACCAGATTGTGTTTTTTATTTTGATTCTATCTATTGTGAATTATTTAGGCTATTTCAGCACTAAAGCACATCTGGTTTTGCGGGATTATCTTAAAAAAAATACCCCCTCAGTATCTCTGCCTACAATCGGCAAGGTTAATCACCCAAGCCAATTGCCCGTCGAATGAGAAAGTTTTTTTACGACAAAATACGTGTGCAAATTGTTAAATTAACATAATATAAATTATCATTTTCATTGGAACTATCGTACGATAGTAGTATTGCCGCCTACCACAGCCCGCTTGCCATTCCATTTTTCAAACTCCACAAGATAAACAAACACATCGGGTAGCGTAGGTTGACCATTGATTAGTCCATCCCAACCCTTTTGATAGTCATTGGGAGAGAAATCGTGATTTTCAAAAAGTAAGTTGCCCCAGCGATTGAAAACCGCGAATCGAATGATGTGTTTAACCCTTTTTTCGTCTGCTAATACCGTCAGAACATCATTCACCCCATCGTCGTTAGGCGAAAAAACGGATGGCACAAAAACGTAAGGTACTTCAACGGTTTTCACTAAAATATCGTCACGGCTTCGGCAGCCGTAGCGCCCAATAGCCGTAGCGGAATATCTCATTGAGTGCGTCAATATCAACTCAGGTTCACGACAAACCGTACAACTGAGTCCCGTTGAGGGTTGCCATATAACAGATTCAACAGCATCACCCGTGAAAGTTGGCTTAAAGGTAAAAGACAAACCTTCTGGCAATGTCAAATCTTCCCCCAATTCAATGTGTACTGAGGGCGCAAGCTCGGTTCTTTTTATGACAATACTATCGCAGCCAAAGCGATTGCGATAAGGCGAAGACACAATTAATCCTGTATCTTTCGGATTGCAGGACAACAACTTAATCTGTGTAGTATCCGGCGGATTAAAAATATGGCGAGTCACTACAAAACTATCACACCCCTGAAAACTGGGCAGCGTTCTAAAAATTGTTGCCGTATCTCTACTATCACACGTAAAAACGGTCAATTGTGTCGTATCTTCCTTGTTCAACAAGGTTCGCACTGTAATAATGCTATCGCAGCCGTAAAATGTTTTATACCGAAAAACAGACGTGTTCGTATCGGCGGGATAGCAGGTGGTTTTTTTAATTAAAATATCAAAACTTGGCGCAATTCGGACGTTAAAACGGACAGTATCAAGGCAATTATTTTTTTTCAATAAAATATCGAATGCTGTCAGGTCTTGAATACTCGGCAGTAAAACCGGGCTAATATTATTCAGAACCACTGAACTACTGAGGGGGGTCTGAATCCTCGTTTTTTTATTGTCCAAAACTATCGTGTCGGCTATGGCGCGAAAACTGACCCGTGCCGTATCGCCTTTGCAGATAAGCGTATCGGTAGCAATCCAGGTGAAATCAACGCCAGTTCCTTCTTCTTGCACCGATACATCGTCAAAAAGATAATAAGCGATAAAACCGGGTTTATTCGTTTCATATTTTTTAACTTTTATTTCATTGTCTTTTAAAAAACTGCCAATCATCACATATTCATAGGCTTTATCGGCTATAAAACTGCCTTCAATACGTCGCCAAAATGTCGTATCTTCAATAACCTCTCCTTTGGGACTGGTCACCTGCGGCAAGCCGCCGATGTAGCCATAATACGTGGAAGTGGTGTTTTTACTTCTTAATATGGCAAATTGAGAATAAGGCTGTTCCGTCATAAACCGTGCGCCAATTTGGTCAATTGCGTCCGAAGAGGAGGTATTGGCGGGATGTCCCACCCTTTTTGTGTAAAATTTGACTTTGTACTTACGCCCGAGGGTCAAAGGTGTTTTTAACTTGACGGCGGCATATTCGCGGTTGTTGTAGAGGGTATCCTGAAAAGCATTAATAATAAAATTAATTTGATACCCCCCAATGAAACCCTTGCCGGTGCGGGGATTGGTAGAAATAGAGTTGTAAAAAGAAGATACCGACGAACAATTGGCATTCAGATAATCTGTACTTGAGGGGCCATCCGTTCTGCCACCAAATTTAGGAAAATCATCCCATGGTTTCACCAAGTCCGTCAAAGAAAAATTGCGAGAGAGTACCGAGCAATTAGCAAACTCCTCAAAACTGGGATTAGGCACTAAGTTTTGACCAATACAGTCATTGTTAGGCAAACAGTTGTCCACCATTATTGAAATTGAGTCAACCGACGTATTGCATTTAACAATAAGTGTTTGATTGCCTTTTTCAACAAACTGAATCCGAATACTATCACTATCACTTTCTGCCACACCGCTGCCTCTAAACATCCATTGGGGTTGAGTACCGCAACCAAATGTACTGACTCTGTAAGTCACAATTTCATCAACACAAACGCTCGTTTTGCCTATAATTATTTGCGCCGTGACCTTTGAAACGCTTACGCCAAAAATCAAAACAAATAATGTACAGGCAATTTTGAACAACATTGACAAAATGTTTTAATGAAATAATGTATCAAAATAAACGATTATTTCATTAAAACACTATTTTTTTATCAATGTTCTTCTTCACAACCTATCGGTGCGCCCGGCGGCAACTCCCGATGTACAGGAATCACCATATCTTTCGGCTTTTCGATGCGCTCAACAGCATATTGATAATGGGCTTTTAAAGTTGAATTTTCTTTTATTTTTAATTCAAATTCTTTTTTAAGGCTTTGCAAGCGGCTAAAACACAAGGCTTTGACTTGATAATTGGCATTGTCATTTATATTCAAGCCTAAAAGGTAAGACAAGACCATTTGTTGCGTTTGCAACTGAATCTGACCTTCTAAACCGGTTTTCAAAGGGGCTTTCCACGTTTTGTCAATAATTTTATCCAATACATCATCCCATCCGATAGTACCCGCTCTGGCTTTGAACTGCACCAAACGATTGGCTCTTTGAGGGTTAAACAAAAACGCCAATTCATAAGCCGCTAATGCCTCGGCGGCTGCCAAAGCATCTAATACTGCACCCGAGCGTTTTGGGAACAACTCCCCTACCCCATAATATTCGGGTGGCCGCGGCGGAATCATCTGTAAAATGCGCTCCGGCATCACCAATACTGAGGGTTCCAGACAATCAACCGCCGCTTGCAAAGCTGTGGTTTGTACGGCGTTGGCGAGTATTTGAGGTGTTTGTTGTTTGTCGCCCCTCACCGAATAGCTATAATTCATCCCCCCAATTAACTTGCAAACCGCTTCTATTTGATAGCGGTGATAATTGTAAACTGGTACTAAAACATCTTCTAATCTCGACATGGGTGTATTAGGGGTGATGGCTTTTTCGGAAAAATTAGCCAATGCCTTATCCCGTACTTTTAGCGTATTTTTCAACTCCGAAACGGCATCTTTGCCATTGTCCCAAAGATGCGCCAAAGGATGCATACCATCGGCAGCCCGAGCATCCACGTCTGAGATAAAAAGTAAGCCTTTGGCTGTATTTTCTTCCAAAATGGTATTTAAAGCCGCATTTTCATCGGTATTTTCGGGAAAATCCTGATAGCCATAAAGAATTGCCCGCTTGTCCCACTCCCCTATTTCGTCGGTGTAAACTTTGCTGAAATCCACTTCTCCTTTTTCATTCAAAAACAACACAGGATGCGGATAATCCATCACCGAAGCTCTGTCATTGAAACTTGAAGCATAATTGTGCATCAAGCCCAAAGTATGCCCAATTTCGTGAGCAGATAATTGGCGCAAACGATGTAAAGCGGCATTTTTCATCGTTTCCGGGACGGGCTTTCCGGTTTCATAAGGCGAAAGCAGACCGGTAAAAATCAAATGGTCTTGGCGCACCCTCAACGAACCCAAAGTCACTTGACCTTTGATGATTTCTCCGGTGCGAGGGTCAACGACAGATGCCCCATAACTCCAACCGCGCGTTGAGCGATGTACCCAATTTATCATGTTGTAACGCACATCCATCGGATCAGCATCGTCCGGCAGTATTTTTACCTGAAATGCATCTTTGTATCCGGCTGCCTCAAAGGCTTGATTCCACCATCTGCCACCCTCAAGTAACGCTGAACGAATGGGCTCAGGTGTCCCGTTATCGAGATAATAAATAATGGGTTTTACGGGTTCGCTCATCGCTGCCTTTGGGTCTTTCTTTTTCAACCGATGCCTGGCAATCACTATTTTTTCAATCGGTTCAGAAATCGGACTGCTGTAATCAAAATATGAAATACCATTGTAGCTACTGCGAATATCAAACCGGCGCGGTTGATAATTGTCATCCGGCAATTGCACAAAAGAATGGTGCATCCTGACCGAAAGCGCTTCTACTGAGGGGGCAACCGATTGAACAAAACGCCCCGCATCGCTGCCGCCAACGAAGGTGATGGTGGCTTCAAATTCAGAGTTTTGCGGAAAATTGCGGGTATTAGGCAAATACAGCGCTGAACGCGGTTCGTTAAAAGAGTAAGACCCCTGTTTCATATTTTTAATCCTATCTGCTACGCCATGTGCGTCTCTAATAAAAAACGCGGTCGCATCCACCAAAACTTTGTCCCCCTCCTCTTCTTCCACCGCAAAACTCCACAGTACTGATTGAGCAAAAGAGGTTTTGACGGCGCGTTGCTCATTTTTATCGCTGCTTAATGCCCGATAGTCATAATTGGGTTGGGTCATCAGCACCTTTTTACCGACTCGATTGAAATAAACGATACGAGTTGCACCCAACTGTCCCCTATCCAAGCCGATATCATTAGACCCAATACCGGCAGGTAAGGAATTGATATATAAGAATTCTTTGTCAAACTTATCAATGGCTAACCAAATTTTGCCGTTGGCATTGTCCCACCAAAAGTTGAAATAGCCCTCGTAGGCTTTCATATTTTTGGTTTTTTCCGCTATTTTAGATTGGCTCTGGGCAGAAAAGCCAAGGCATAAAAAGAGTAAAAAGAAGAGGTTTCTCATTCGATTATAGTTTTATTTTTTTTTGATGGTTAAAAATAAGAAAAGCTGACAGATAATCCGCAATAAGGATTTAAGATTAGACCAAAAACGTGAATTTCATCGTTACAACAAAAAGTTAAAGAATAATGGGTGAGCGAGGAGGCTATACTGAGGGGGGTAGATTAAAAGAATTGTCCAGACAAAGCCAACCCTTATTGGTTTTGATGTGTAATAGGATAGTGTTGAAACATTAAAATTCAATGAGCAAACGACATTCCTTATTTCAATTAAAATTTAAAACTGCTTTTTATAAATGGAAAGAAAAGAATTCTTAAAAAAAGGTCTGGCTGCGTTAGGTGTCGTAATGGTAGCACCTTTGGTTGCGTCTTGTAAAAAAGAAACCGTCGGTGAAACCGGCTCTTGTACGGTTTCGCCAACGGAAACGGCGGGACCATTTCCCACTAAAAATCCTTCAACGCTTCAAATGGTGGATATTAGAGGAGATAGAACAGGCACTCCATTGGCAGTAAAAATCACTATTCAGAATAAAAACAGTAGTTGTTCGCCGCTTTCAGGTGCAATTGTTGACATTTGGCATTGCGATAAAGACGGTTATTATTCAGAATACGGCGGTTCGGGAATGCAATCTGTCAACATGACGGCTTACCATTTTTTGCGGGGTCGTCAGGCGACGGACTCTAACGGTTTAGTGGGTTTTACGTCTATTTTTCCGGGTTGGTATCCCGGCAGAGCTCCTCATATTCACGTTCATGTGTATAATACCAGCGGAAAAAGCCTTTTAGTAACTCAGATTGCCTTCCCTACGTTTGTTTGTGATACCGTTTATACAACAGCTACTGCTTTTTATAAAAACGGCAAACAGAACACGTCTAATGCTTCTGATAATGTATTCAGTGATTCATTAGCTACTGAATTGGCGACTCTAACCGGTAGCATTTCTGAAGGTTATACTTTAACGCATACAATCATCGTAAACACATAATTCGGCAACCAATTATTGATTGCTTTTGGAGACCAATGAGTAGCGTTGAAAGCCGGTAAAGTAATTACTACGGATATGATACCCATTCAAAATTGCCTGACAATCTCGTCTTTTCAATAAATTTTCACATAATGACTCAAAATTGTGCTCAACTATATTTAGCTGACCAAAGGGGGTGCTCCCAAACAGATGGGTTCAGAAGTTTTCACACTTTTAATTTTGGGCAGTTTTTTGATGAAAACAGATACCCTATCGGGTCATTACACGTACTGAATGATGACACACTGAGGGGGGGGTATAGTATCAAAATGCATATTGATGAACCGACAGAAGTGTTGATAATTCCATTGGTCGGCGGCATCGAATATAAGGATAGTTATGGCAATCAGCCATTTATCGAAGCGGGTGAAATTTTCACAGTATCGGCTCATCAAGGTTTAGAATATGAACTTTTTAATCCTTACGAAGGAGAAGAATTGGTCAATTTTTTACAAATCTGGTTAAAAGACAACTCACCGCTATGCTCATATAAAAGGCGACAAACTACATTTAATCTGAATCAAAAGAATCAACTACTCCCTCTTTTTTCTGAATACGTTGGGAATGATGTTGATAAAAGAGGGATTTATCAAAAAAATTATGCTTTTATCGGAAAATTTGAGGGCAGACAAGAGGGTTTTTATACGCCTAAAAATAATAGTGCCGGTATCTTTGTTTTCATTATTGAAGGTGTTTTTGAGGTCGCCAACCGATTGCTTAATTCACGAGATAGTATCAGTTTATGGGATGTAGAAAATATAGCGTTTGAAGCGCTATCTAACGATACTATTATTGTATTAATGGAGATAAAAGGGAATAAAAAATAAATTCCGGGTAAATCCAAAGAGTCTATATGTGACAGAATGAATTTTTCAAGTCTCTAACTTCATAAATTGAGTTAAAATGTATTTGGTTCAGACGGTATTTGTATTTAGCAAAATAAATAGTACCTTTGTGCCATATATTTAATCAAAAGTTTTGTACTTCTATCAATTTTTCGTTAGAGTCCCAACTTTAAATTAATAATACATTTGCCTTTTCTCCGCTATCGCAATCCAATAAAAAGAATAATCATATACTTACACAATGAATGAGTTTATTTAACTCAGAGTTCGTCAAAATTTGTGTGTCTTTAATTGAATAGAGAAATATTTTTAAAAGAAAAAATATTGTACAATGAATCCACAAGGAAAAACAAGCCATTTTGTTTCAAATCAAATCGAATCGGCAAGAATGTTTAAAGCCGATTGGATGGAAGCGCTATCAAAAGTACATTTTAGCATCCCTTTATTCATCTTTTTGCCCGTCATAGGAAGTTGCTTATGGAAAGCTGAAGGGAATTGGATGACTATTACCGGGTTATTTTTGATGGGTTTAATCATTTGGACATTGACAGAATATGTGTTGCATCGTTTTATATTTCATTGGACGCCTCCGGGCAAATGGGGAGAACGGGTACATTTTATCTGGCATGGTGTTCATCACGCTTATCCGAATGATCAATTGCGATTAGTATTGCCGCCCAGTGTAAGTATTCCTTTGGCAACCTTGTTTTACCTCTTGTTCCGTGTCCTTTTAGGATACCCCTCAGTATATCCTTTTTTCGCAGGGTTCATTTTAGGCTATCTCAGTTATGATATGATGCACTACGCCATGCATCATTTGAGATGGAACAACAGATTGTGGCTAAAGATAAAAAACCACCATATGTTGCATCATTATCAAGAACATGACAAAGGCTTCGGCGTCAGCAGTCCACTTTGGGACTTTATTTTTAATACTACTTTTAACATTAAAAAGAAATAGACTTTTAAAAATAGCGGCTGTTTTTTTTATTTTTTTTACAGTTTTAATTTTTTTGCATCTTTTTTTTCAAAAAAGATAAAACACACTCAACTTTTTTTCTAAATTTACAATACTAGCCATAAGATATATATTTATCAAAACCTGCTCAAACAGAAAGAATGAATAAGAACCTACTGAATCGAGTAAACAGTTTTACCGCACCCAATGAAACAAGGGCTGCCGGTCTTTATCCCTATTTTAGGGTTATCCAATCCGAACAAGATACCGAAGTAATGATTGACGGCAAGCCGATATTGATGTTCGGCTCCAATTCTTATTTAGGGCTAACGAACCATCCAAAAGTCAAAGAAGCCGCCATCAAAGCGATTGAAAAATACGGCACAGGTTGCGCAGGTTCGCGCTTCCTGAACGGTACGCTCAGCATTCATATCGAATTGGAGGAAAAACTCGCCCATTATCTCAAACGGGAAGCATGCTTGCTGTACAGCACGGGCTTTCAAGCCAATTTGGGTACTCTTGCTCCTTTGGTCAGTCGCCATGATTATGTGCTGATTGACGAAAGAGTTCATGCCTCTATTATTGATGCGACTCGCCTATCGTTCGGAAAAGTTTTAAAATTCCGCCATAACGATATGGAAGATCTTGAAAAAATGATGGCGCGCCTTGACCCTGCAGTCATGAAGTTCGTGGTGGTTGATGGTATTTTTAGTATGGAAGGCGATATTACAAAGCTTCCGGACATCGTTCGCCTTTCTAAAAAATATAATGGGGTTACGGTTGTAGATGATGCTCACGCAGTGGGGGTCATCGGCGAAATGGGTATCGGTACCGGTTCTCACTACGGCATAAATGACAGTGTGGATATTCAAATCGGCACTTTTAGCAAATCTTTTGCTTCTTTAGGCGGCTTTATCGCTTCCAGCCACGATATTATTGATTATCTGAAACATACCTCACGTTCTCTTATTTTCAGTGCCAGTATGACTCCGGCGTCGGCGGCAAGCGTTATTGCGGCTATTGACATATTGCAATCAGAACCTGAACGCATTGACCAATTGTGGGAAAATACCAACCATTCGATGGATCGTTTACGCGAATTAGGTTTTGAAATTGGGCACACGGAGTCCCCGATTATTCCCGTTTATATCCGGGACAATAATAAAACTTTTGCTTTCTCGAAAATGTGTTTTGATGCGGGTTTATTTATCAATCCTGTTGTATCACCGGCAGTACCGAGTGAAGAATCTTTAATACGTTTCTCTCTTATGGCTACCCATACTACGGCGCAAATAGACAGAGCCATTAATATCATGTATGAGTGCGGTATTAAATTAGGTATCTTAGAAAGTGAAAAAGAGCCTGTTTTAATCAGCAAATAAATCGATATTGTATGGTTGATATTGTTAAAATAGATAAATTTAATAAGAAAGCGTTAACCAAGTTTATTGACTTTCCACACGATTTATATGCTTATGACCCGCTGTATGTTCCCATGGTTTTTATGGAACAGGAAGCGTTGCTCAACCCTAAGAAATCGCCTTTTTTTCAACATTCAACAGCGGAGTATTTTTTAGCACTCCGGAATGGCAAAATCGTAGGACGAATCGCTGCTATTCGCAATAATAATCATATTGCATTTAGTAATAAAAAAGAAGGCTTCTTTGGCTTTTTTGATGTCATCAATGATTTTGAAGTGGCTAAGAAACTTTTAGATACAGTAACCAATTGGCTGCGTACTGAGGGTTTAGAAAAAATGATTGGCCCAAGCAATTTTTCAACCAATGAAACCTGCGGGCTATTAGTTGAAAACTTTGATGAGCCCTCGTTTATTATGAATACGTATAACGCATCCTATTATGTGGATTTGCTGACGCAATATGGTTTTTCTAAATTTATGGATTTACTGTGTTATGAGTTAATAACGAAGGATATGCCACAAAAAGTTGTTGATTTTGCCGAAAATTTGGAAAATCGATTGGCTGAAAGAGGTATTACCATTCGCAAAATCAATATGAAACAGTATCAGAATGAAATCGAAAACTTTTTACCCATTTACAACGCCTCTTGGGCTGAAAATACGGGTTTTGTGCCGATGACAGATGCTGAAATCCGGCAAATCGGTAAAGATTTAAAAACCATAATAGATCCGGACTTCGTATATTTTGCTGAAAAAGACGGCCAAACAATTGGGGTGTCATTAACTATTCCTAATGTGAACGAAATCTTGATTAATGTGAAACGTGGACGGTTATTCCCGACAGGTGCTCTGAAGATTTTATTTGGTATGAAAAAAATCAAGACTGTTCGAGTATTTGCTTTGGGTACTTTGAAAGAATATCGACGATTGGGTATAGATGTTTGTTTTTACGTCAGAAATATCCTCGCAGCCCGCGAAAAAGGGGTTATCCGAGCGGAAGCCTCTTGGATTTTAGAGGATAACGTTCCGATGAATCGCGCACTGGAACATATCAACGGTAAAGTGTATAGAACATACCGATTATACGAAAAGGCGATTTGATATATGAACAAGAGAATATTGATTACAGGTGCAAGTGGCTTTATTGGTAGCACGTTGGTAGAAGAAAGTCTGGCAAAAGGTTGGGAAGTGACTGCCGCCATCCGCCCCACCAGTGATAAATCAGCTTTGACAGACCCTCGCATTCGTTTTTTGGAATTGAATTTTAAAGATGAAAATGACCTCCACTCCAAATTGGCTACTGCGGGACGTTTTGACTACATCATTCACAATGCCGGCACCACAAAAGCCATCAATCGTCAAGCCTACATAGATACCAATAGTGGCAATACCGAAAGGTTCGTAAACATACTGAGGGGTGTTACCCCGAAACCTCGGGGGGGTAATTTGATACCTGAAAAGTTTCTTTTTGTCAGCAGTTTGGCAGCATTAGGTCCCGCAAAAGGCAATAACATTATTACACCTTGCCAAATCCCTGCACCCGTAACCGGTTACGGGGATAGTAAACTGGCTGCCGAGCAATTTTTAAGTCGCCTCACAGATTTCCCGTGGGTAGCTATCCAGCCGACCGCCGTTTACGGGCCCAGAGATAAAGAAATTTTCACCTTTATTAACCTTGTCAGCAAAGGATTAGAATTCTCTTTAGGTTCAAAGCAGCAAAATTTGAGTTTCATTTATTCGAAAGATTTGACTACTCAAATGTTATCGGCGTTAGAGAGGGGCATCGTCGGTAAAAAATATATTGCTACCGATGGACGTCATTATACAAGCGATGATTTGGGAAAAGCCGTTCGGGATGCCATCGGGCGTAAAACTTTAAAAATAAAAGTACCCCTCAGTATCATCGGCATAATAGCCAAAATTTCGGAACAAGTCGGCGAATGGCGCAATGTAGCAACCATCATCAATACCGAAAAAATGAATGAGTTGGCAGCCGAAAGTTGGCTGTGTGATGTCTCGGAAACATTTGAAGACTTGAAATTCACTCCCCGCTATGATTTATATTCGGGTATGAGAGAGGCTGTAAAATGGTATAAAGAACAAGGTTGGATTTAAAACCTTTTTAATTAATAAGGCTTTTTTTACATTACTTTTAATAAAAACTGCGAATTTAAGCGTTCGCATAATTTGAAATCACCAATGGAAAAAAAATATGTAATCAAACCCGCTAAGGGTAAATTAGGCGTTTTAACTCCCGGAATGGGCGCCGTAGCGACCACTTTTATTGCTGGTGTCATCGCGTCACGCAAAGGTATTGCTTTACCAATTGGCTCATTGACTCAAATGGGCACTATCAGATTAGGTAAACGCACCGAAGAACGTAATCCTAAAATCAAAGATTTCGTTCCCCTTGCCGGATTAAATGACATTGTCTTCGGAGGATGGGATGTGTACAACGATAACGTTTATGAAGCGGCTCTTGAAGCCAAAGTTCTGGATCGCTATCTGGTCGAGTCGTTGAAAGAAGAATTACAACTCATCAAACCGATGACGGCGGTTTTCGACAAAAGATATGTGCGCAATCTCGACGGTCAACATATCAAAACAGGAGAAACCAAAATGGACTTGGCGGAACAACTTATGGAAGACATGCGCCGTTTCAAAGTCGAAAATAATTGCGAAAGACTCGTGATTGTGTGGTGTGCTTCTACCGAAGCGTATATTGAAGCTTCTGATGTTCATGCAACAGTAGAATCTTTTGAGGAAGGTTTGCGCAACAATGACGAGCGCATTGCTCCAAGTATGATTTACTTGTATGCCGCGCTTAAAATGGGTATTCCTTTTGCGAATGGTGCGCCAAATTTGACTTGTGATATTCCAGCAATGGTTGAATTATCCCACAAAACAAAAACCGGTATTGCCGGTAAAGACTTTAAAACGGGTCAAACTTTGATGAAAACAATCGTGGCCCCGGGCTTGCACGCGCGGGCTTTGGGTGTAAAAGGTTGGTTTTCGACGAATATCTTGGGGAATAGAGACGGTGCGGTTTTGGATGCTCCCGAGAATTTCAAATCTAAAGAAGTTTCAAAAGGCAGCGTTCTGGAAGGTATTTTTGACGCCAAATTGCAGCCCGAATTGTATGGCGAATTGTACCACAAAATCCGTATCAACTACTACCCTCCTCACGGTGACAACAAAGAAAGCTGGGATAACATTGATATTTTCGGTTGGTTGGGCTATGGCATGCAGATTAAAATCAACTTCCTCTGCCGCGACTCTATCCTTGCTGCACCGGTGGTTCTGGATTTGGCTTTATTCATGGATTTGGCACAAAGAGCCGGCATGTTTGGCATTCAGGAATGGTTGTCATTCTATCTGAAAGCACCCCAAACGGCGAAAGGTTTACAACCTCAGCATGATATTTTCAAACAATTGAGTAAATTGGAAAATACATTGCGCTTTTTGATGGGTGAAGAATTAATCACGCACTTAGGGCTCGATTATTACGAAGATATTGAAAAAGAATATGAAGAACTTTCACAAATTCATGGCTAGTGGATTTGGAGTAGGTTGGCTCCCCGTCGCGCCCGGTACTTGGGGCGCGGCGGAAGCTGTTTTACTTCTTATTCCTTTTCAATGGATAAAAATCAGCCCTTTACTACACATCTCAGAACAAGCTTTTTTGAATCTGCTTCTGAGTGTACTTATCGTTATTTTCACTTGGATTGGGGTGAAGGCTGTTGATGCATTACAACAAGAATGGGGCGAGGATCCCAAACAAGTGGTCATTGATGAAATGGTGGGTGTCTGGATTGCCTTATTGGGTTTTCCATTAACAACCTTTCATTTAATAACCGCTTTTATTCTTTTCAGATTTTTCGATATTGCCAAACCTCTTGGTATCCGGAAGTTAGAAGCTATTGATGGTGGTTGGGGAGTGATGCTGGATGACGTGTTGGCTGGGGTGTACGCAAACATCGTATTGCAGGTAATCATTTTTTTCGTCTCAAAAATCCAATAAAATGTTGACTGATTCGTCTTTATCACAAAAAGGGAAAATTATCGCAAATTTAATCGGCAAATATGCCTCTACATCAGTTTTAGCAACAACGGTGGATTTTTCTACTTTTCACTTCGCTATGACTTATGGAGACATTACGGCGATTCAGTCAACTATTATTGGACGATTGACCGGCGCATTCATTGCTTTTTCGTTGCATAGAAAATGGGTTTTTAATTCAATTACTCCCCGCCCTCAGTATAAAAGCATTATAATGAAATATGTGTCGGGTATATTATTGGGGATGGTGCTGAATGTGATAGGTGTTTGGGTGCTCAATGAAATTTTTCATATTGATGCTTGGTCTGCAAGGATAATAGCTGCCGCCACTGTATGGTTTTTGGTCTTTTCTTACAATAAACACGTTGTTTTTAAAGAAAAAATCATTTCTGAGCAAGATTTTGCCGAAGAAGAGGAGGAAGCTGAAGAAAATGTGGAAAGTCTGATTTCGGGAAATTAAAAAAATACACCGGATTATATTCATAAACTAAACTCTTTTAAAATCTAAGTATTTAGTATTTACGTATTGATTTAGATTGTTTAAACCTAATTTTTATCACTCGACAACAAATTTCAAAAAAGTTTTCACCATGGAAACTACATCAAGACTGAGAATCTCCATTGCATGGCTGATGCTCTTTTTTAGCGTTATACTCTCCGCCCAAAAAATTACTTCGGTTAGGGGGCAGGTGATTGACGCAAAAACCAAAGAAACCATGCCTTACGTCAACATTCAATTTGATGGCACCTCGATTGGTGTCACTTCAGATGTTGAAGGTAATTTTTATTTTGAAACCAAAACAGCCGTTTCAAAAATAAAAGTTTCCTACGTGGGTTATAAACCCCAAATCCTTAAAATTAAACAAGGAGAAGCCAATAGCCTTAATATCAAACTTGAAGAAGGCTCAAATGACTTACAGGAGGTTGTTGTAAAAGTCGAAAAATACCGCAACAAGGGGAATCCTGCCGTTGAGCTTATCAAAAAAGTCATTGAAAACAAGGATAAAAACCGAAAAGAAGGTTTTAAATCTTACACTTTCGAAAAATATGAAAAAGTAGAATTTGCGGTCAACAATGTAACAGAAAAGATGCGCAATAATTTGCTTTTTCGCAAAATTAAATTTGTTTTTGACAATGCTGATACTAATAAAGCAAGCGGCAAAATAAACTGGCCTTTTTTCCTGCGTGAAAGCCTCTCGGATGTTTACTATCGAAAAGATCCAAAAGCTTTAAAAGAATACGTGCGAGGTGAACGCAATACTAATTTTGATAACTTGTTAGATAATATTGGTATTTCCAATTATATCACCAATATGTATCAGGACGTCAATTTTTATGAAAATGCTATTGACCTTTTGACCACCCAATTTATCAGCCCTCTCAATCCGATTTCGCCGACTATCTATCGTTTTTATATTCAGGATACAATGGACATCAAAGGTACGCCTTGCGCCCACATGTATTTTGCCCCACGCAACAAAACGGATTTAGCCTTCATGGGCCACATGTGGATTGCTTTGGATTCAACCTATGCCGTGCGAAAAATTGAAGCCGGTATTCCAAAAGATATAAACTTGAATTGGGTCAATGAAATGCAACTGGCTCAAGAATATGACTGGGTTGAGACCCCTGAATCTGAAAATAGTTCATCTCAATCCGCTCTTTCTAAAAGAGGTTTAATGCTAACAAAAGATTATATCTTTATGGATTTTGGTTTTACGAAAGGGGATAGTATTCGGTCCGTTTTAGGTACCAAAACGACCACTTATCGCAAATATAGTATCAATCAGCCATTACCTGATAGCCTTTTCCGAACCAAAGCTACTACTTTTAGAAGCACCGACGTATTCAAAAAAACAGAAGATTTTTGGTTAAATAGTCGCCACGACTCCTTAAGTAAGCGTGAATTGGGCATCATGAAATCAGTAGACAGTCTGAACCACTATAAGCCATTCCGCCGTTTCTTAAAAACTATGAAGTTTGTTTTTGAAGGATATTCTCCGATTGGCGGTTTTGATTTGGGTCCCGTCAATACTTTCTATAGTTTTAACCCCGTTGAAGGGCTGAGAGTACGCGTGGGTGGGCGCACAAATGTCAAATTTAGCCCCCACTTGCAACTTGAAGGGTATGGCGCTTATGGTTTCAAAGATGAAAAATTTAAGGGCTTTTTAGGTATGAAATATAATTTTACCAATGAGCCTTTTATGCATTTTCCCGTAAATCAATTACGGGTTTGGTATCAGGATGAAGTCAAAATACCTGGTCAAGCGTTGCAATTCGTTCAAGAAGACAATATTTTCCTGTCCATCAAAAGAGGGGTCAATAATAAAATGATTTATACCAGAACAATAGGAACTGAATATGCTCAGGAATATCGTACCGGTTTTTCTTTTTCTGTTTTAGCCAAAAATCAACAACAATCCCCCGCAGGAGTGCTCTTATTTGACTACGAAAATAAAGGCGAAACGCTGTATAGAAAAAATATTACGACAACGGCATTAGGTGTAAGCTTGCGTTTTGCCCCCAACGAAAAATATTATCAAGGGGCTACATACAGAACCCCTATTCTGACAAAATACCCTATCCTTCAATTAAATTATGAAAAAGGAATTAAAGGGGTATTGAATAGTGAATTCAATTATCACAGCATCAGTTTTAAGGGCGAAAAAGTATTTTATCTCTCCCCTTTCGGTTATTCGGATTTAATAATTGAAGGTGGTCGTACTTTCGGTAAAGTCCCCTACCCTCTTTTGACCGTTCACCGTGCCAACCAAACTTATGCTTATCAGATGGAAGCCTATAACTTAATGAACTTCTTAGAATTTGTGAGTGATAAATATGCTTCCGTCAATATTTACCATAATTTTGGTGGTTTGTTTTTTGGTCGTGTGCCCTTGTTGAAAAAGTTAAAATGGCGCGAAATCATCACCTTCAAATCATTGTGGGGTGGTTTAGATGCTCAATCTCAACCGAATTCAGAGAACGGTTTACTCCGCTTTCCCGTTGATGAAAACGGTAAATCTTTGACTTACACACTTGATAAAAAACCTTATATGGAAGCGAGTGTTGGTATTGGTAATATTTTTCGATTCATCAGGGTTGACTATGTTCGCAGAATAAACTATCTTGACAATCCAAATGTATCTAAATGGGGCATCAGAACCCGTATTAAAGTTGAATTTTAAAAAATTTATTGTAAAAACATATTATAAACCTACTCAAATATAAGAGATATGTCAAACTTTCTGAAAGATGTGGGTCAGCCTATCGTTTATAAAATTATTAATCCTATTATCAATTTATTGGTAAAATTAGGTATTACGCCAAATGCCATAACTGTAATCGGGTTTGTAATTAATATTGGGGCAGCGGTGATTTTTGTTCTGGGAGCAGAGCAGCCTCGTGGCGATTTATCTTATATCGGTTGGGGTGGCTTTGTCATACTTTTTGCCGGATTATTTGATATGATTGATGGTCGGTTGGCAAGAGTCGGAAAAATGGAAAGCAGCTTCGGCGCATTATTCGATTCTGTCCTTGACCGTTACAGCGAGTTGGTGATGTTTTTAGGGATTTGCTATTATTTAGTTGCACAAAATTATTTTCTAAGTTCTCTTTTCGCTTTTATTGCCATGATTGGCTCGTTGATGGTGAGTTATGTGCGTGCAAGAGCTGAAGGTTTGGGGATAGAGTGTAAAAGTGGTTTCATGCAACGACCTGAAAGGATTCTTTTGGTTGGTATATCTGCTATATTGTGCAGTTTATTTGAAGGCTATACCGGCGAATTTAAGGCAACTCTCCCGGGTACACATATTCCAATATTCGAAAGTATCACTATCTTTACGCTGCCAATTTTTGTAATGGCATTTTTGACCAATTGGACAGCCATACAAAGATTGCGCGAATCAAAAATTGCTTTGGATAAATTAGACCTTGAAAAAAAAAGAAAAAAGAAAAAAACTAATGGGGTTGATAACTCAATTATTACAAATTGACCCCCCTCAGTATATATCAAATCGTAATTGATAAAATTAAAAATAACAGACCAATAAGGCTTTTAAAGTCTTATTGGTCTCGTTTAAATTAACAGCCATTGTAACTTTAAGGGGTGTTTTTTTAAAAAATATAGAACAGCAAATAATACGTTTTTAGTACTGAATGTGAAGAATGTCGAAAATTTTTGAAAAATTACAAAGGCTGGTGCAGCCGTTGATGAAAAAATCGCTCCCTGAGGCAGAGGAAATAGAGCCTGTAACTGCTGAAGCGGTAATTGATATATCTGAATCCCGTCATTTTACTCAAAAAGACTTATTTGGGCTTTCAATCGGTACTTTGATATATTTCGGATGGTTTTATTTTTTTGTAGGATTAAGGTCTGAGCATATCTGGCTTTATGTGTTGACTTTATTTCTTTTTTTTATCAATAAAAAAACCCGGCAATTCATTGTAGCCTTTTCAATATTCATTGTTTATTGGATTATGTACGACTCTATGAGGGTGATGCCCAATTATGAAGTCAATCCGATACATATTGTTGAAATCTATAATTTTGAGAAGAATTTATTCGGAATAAGTACGTCCGCCAATGAAGTTCTATCGTTAACCGATAAAGTCCCCCATAGTTCAAGTCAATTGATAACGCTTAATGAATACTTCAAAATTCATCATAGCCTTTATCTCGATATTTTGTCCGGGCTTTTTTATCTCAACTGGGTACCAATACCACTGGCATTCGGTTTTTGGCTTTTTAGAAATGATAAAATGCTTTTTTTGAAATTTTCTTACGCTTTCGTTTTTACAAATGCTGTTGGTTTTAGTCTATACTATTGCTATCCCGCTGCCCCACCTTGGTATATTGAGCAATATGGCTTTGAGGTTATTCATGGGACGCCGGGAAACGCAGCCGGGTTGACGGGTTTTGATAAATTTTTCGGCATACATTTGTTTGAGGGAATGTACGCTAAAAATGCAAATGTTTTTGCGGCTATGCCTTCTTTACACTCTGCTTATCCGGTTTTATGCTTTTTATATGGATTGAGACTAAAATCATTCTGGCTCAATTCTTTCTTTTTCATCTTTATGGTAGGTGTCTGGTTTGCTGCTGTATATACCCGTCACCACTATTTGGTGGATGTTTTGGCAGGGGCTTCCGTAGCAACAGTGTGTTATTTCGTATTCGAATATTTGTGCGAAAAAACGAGAATTAAAAATTGGTTTGACATTTTATCAAAAAAAATATAAATTTATTTTATTTTTTACCCATATTTCACATAGAAGGACCTTAAATATTAATTTATGGAAAACGTATTTATGCAAAATCCTAAAACACGACCACCTTCATCTCGGATGACTGAAATAGAGACAGAAAGAGGTATTATCACGAAAAAACGTATCAAATTCATTATCAACCCTCGATCGGGCATTCGAAAAAACATAAATCTCGAAGCTCTGATTGAAAAAGAAATTGATAAAGATATTTTTGATTACGAAATCGTCCAAACGACTTATGCCGGACACGCCACTGAGTTAGCTGCGGAAGCGGCGGCCGAAAAATTTCACATTGTTGTTGCCGTCGGAGGCGACGGATCTGTCAATGAAGTCGCTGCGGGTTTAATTGGCTCTGATACCATCATGGGGATGTTGCCCGCCGGATCTGGAAATGGGTTCGCCATGCATTTGGGCTGGGGACGCGATATTGCCGACGTCATCAGAAGACTGGGCGACGCTACACCGGAATTGGTGGATACCTGCCTGCTCAATGGTCGCCCTTTTATCAATCTTGCCGGAGTAGGTTTTGAGGCTGCTGTAGCCCACCAAATCAAGACAAGTACGAAACGGGGTTTTCAAGCCTATTTTAAATCTTCGTTTGGTAACTTTTTCTCATATAAATTCAAGACTTATCAAATTTCGGTAGATGATGAATATCTCGAAACAGAAGCTTTGAACGTCACAGTAGCTAATGCACCGATGTACGGTTACAATTTCGTTGTTGCTCCATTAGCACTGTACAATGATGGCGAATTAGAAGTGATTGTTATTCGAAAAGCGTCTTTTTGGAGATATCTTACCACGATACATCGGTTTCTGACTAAGACTTTGCATAAGAGTCCAATCGTTAGCCGCCTCAGCGGAAAACGGGTTGAAATAGTTCTCAGTGAACCTGATTTTGCTCAGTTCGACGGTGAAGGTTTTGCCGTTAATCAGAATAAATTGGTTTTTACTGTCAACCCTCTTTCTCTAAGTGTTTTGATACCGCAGAATATAAAGCCATCTGCATAAGAGGAAATTTTTTCTTGTAAGACTGAAGCCGTGGTACCCCCTCAGTATCACGGCTTCTTCATTTATATTTAAATATCATTACTCCTAAAGATATTTAAATATTTATACGGAAGTGCAAATATTTTTCTGTATTGATACAGCAAATAAATATTATTACAGAACATTACAGATATATAAATAAAAGCACTGGCATGGCTTTAATCACACATAAAAGAGATGCAATTTTTTAAATTACCCGAATAGTGGCGTTTTAAGCTTAAAAAAAAACATGTTCGCGTAAGTGGAGGTCGTTACTGCTAAAAACGCTGTTATCGAGGATAAGAAGTGAAATCAGGCATGGGTATCACACATTTTTAAAATGATTTTTCAGAAGGTGCACAATTTGCCACCGCAGGGTTGTTCCTTTTTCTTCCGTTTCTTTTTTAAGCATATCATACAAATCTGCCGGTAAGTCAATTGTAATCCTTTGTACCTCCACGGGAGGTTTCTGAATTTCAGAAATTTTCCTTCTCACTGTCTGAGGTTGACGAATAGATTTAGGCTCGGGTTTAGGTTTTGCCTGTTTCATCACTTTAGCTACTGATGCTGACTTAAGCTCTTTTTCAGGAACATCAGAAGATGTCTGTTTCTCAACATTCAACAATGCTTGTAAAGCTTTTTCTTGTTCTTCTGCCGTGGCAACTTTGCGGGCAATGATTTTTTTCTTTTCCATTTATTGATTGGCGTTAAAAGTTTTCAATAATCTTTTGCAGCTCATCCGCGAGACGCTGCATCTCATCTTTGGCTTTTTTATCTTTGTATTCCACTACGCCTAAGCCTTGTGTTGCAGAATCGGCATATGCTACCCGATTCGCTATTCTTGAAGCCATTGTTTTGATATCATATTCTCCCAAAGCTTCCTGAATTTCCCTGCTCACATTCGCCGATTCGATGACCCTGTTCACAATCACATAAGCTTCCATCTTGGCGATATTTTCTTTAACAGCTTTGACTTGTTCATACTT
>JANPGW010000397.1:0-3456 GCA_031424115.1 Saprospiraceae bacterium
TGCGTATATCTGGAAAATGGAACATGGCGAAAAACCCGCCAGCCGTACGCATCTTAAAAAACTCGCTGCCCTTTATGAAGTGCCTGAATCTGAATTAATGGTTTTATGGCTCTCCGATAAAATCGTGGACTTGGTGAAAGATGAGGCGGTTTGTGAGGATAGCTTGAAGTTGACGATGGATCGTCTTTTTACCCATTAATCATATTTAAAATAACGAATACTTTTTATGAACGAAGACCACAAACGCGTATTAGAGCAGCAGCTTTGGAATATTGCCAATACTCTACGGGGCAAAATGAACGCTGACGAATTTCGAGACTATATTCTGGGCTTTATATTCTATAAGTATCTGAGTGAAAAGATGGACATTTTCGCTAATGGTATTTTAGAGCCTGACAATATCAAGTTTAGAGACATCAATCCGCAACTCAAAGATAGTCAAGAATATCTTGAAGCGATTCGGGAAGAAGCCCTTGACAAGTTGGGTTATTTCCTAAAGCCCGAAGAATTGTTTTCAGAAGTGGCTAAACGGGGCAATGGCAGCAATACTGAAATTGATGCTTTTGATGCCTCTAAAACCAATTTCATCCTCGAAGATTTACAAAAAATCCTTATCAATATCCAATTGAGTACGATGGGGACGGATAGCGAAGATGATTTTGATAATCTATTCGAGGATATGGATTTGAATTCTACTAAACTCGGTAAAACACCCGCTGACCGCAATGAAATCATTGCCAAAGTATTGGCGCATTTGGATAAAATTGATTTTGAACTCGCCAATACCAATGTGGATGTATTGGGCGATGCTTACGAATACCTCATTGGGCAATTTGCCAGTGGGGCAGGTAAAAAAGCGGGAGAATTTTACACGCCCAAAGAAGTGTCGCAGATACTGGCTAAAATAGTCACAACGGGTAAGCACAAACTCAAATCAGTGTATGACCCGACTTGTGGTTCGGGTTCTTTACTTTTGCGGGTGGCGAAAGAGGTGGAAGATGTCAACAATTATTACGGGCAGGAAATGAACCGCACCACCTACAACTTGGCGCGCATGAATATGATTTTGCACGGGGTGCATTATCGCAAATTTGATATAAAACAAGAAGACACGCTTGAACGCCCACAACACGAGGGGCAAACCTTTGAGGCAATTGTTGCCAATCCGCCGTTTTCGGCTATTTGGTCGGCGAATCCTTTGTTTACTTCTGATGATAGATTTTCTCAATATGGCAAACTTGCACCGAGTAGCAAAGCCGATTTTGCCTTTGTGCAACATATGATTCACCATTTGGCTGAAAATGGTACTATGGCGATTGTATTGCCGCACGGGGCTTTGTTTCGGGGTGGCGCAGAGCAGCATATTCGACGGTATTTGATTGAAAACCGCAATTATTTGGATGCGGTGATTGGCTTGCCTGCCAATATTTTTTATGGTACGAGTATCCCAACCTGTATCATGGTTTTTCAAAAATGTCGCACAAACCCAAATGATGTGCTTTTTATTGATGCCAGTAATGATTTTGAAAAGGTCAAAACCCAGAATATACTGAGGGGGTCGGATATTGATAAAATTGTCAACACTTACCGCAACCGCACGGAGTTGGATAAATACAGTAAAAAAGCTCTTTTATCGGAAATAGAAGCCAATGACTACAACCTCAATATTCCACGCTATGTCGATACTTTTGAAGCAGAAGACAGTATTGATATTGAAGCGATTGCCCTCAAACTCAAGGCTTTGGATACCGATATGGCTGAAACGGATAAAACAATTGCCGATTTTTGTCGGGAATTAGGGATTGAAACGCCGTTTTAAAATCAGTAACTTTGTTAAAAAATAAGAAAATGCTGAACGAAAAAGAATTAAATTACTTAGAACAACAAATACCCCTTTTGGCTGAAACGGCTACACAACAAGCCTTTTGGCAAACGCTTGCTTCGGGTGATAAAGTTATCATTGCCGAAAATGGTCAATTGATTGAAATTTCACCTGATGGCTCTCGGAAGGTGGTGAAAGAAATTGAAAAACCAACTAAAGTTTCTAAACGCTTTTATACAATCAAAAAATCATGAAAATACCGCGTTTGAGAGTTTTTGCAGGACCCAATGGCTCGGGAAAAAGCACTATTAAAGCAGTCGTGTTGCCTACTATTTTAGGGCATTACCTCAATCCCGATGATATTGAAAAAGAGGTGAAAGATAAAGGGTATTTGGATTTGCGTGGTATGGAAGTGACAACAGATAAAAGAGAAGTCATTGATTTTTTTCAATACCATCCCTTGCTCGAAAAAACAGAATTGGGCGACTTTGTGGGGGATATAAAATATATTGACAAAGGGTTTATTGATTTTAGTGATGTTGGTTTTGACTCTTATATGAGTGCTATATTGACCGATTTTTTGAGGCATAAGTACTTAGATACGCATCAATCTTTCACTTTTGAGACGGTTATGTCGTCGCCTGATAAAGTTAATATTTTGAAAAAGGCTCAAGAATTGGGCTATAAAACATATCTCTATTATGTCGCTACTGAAGACCCCTCTATTAACCTTTTGAGGATACAGCACCGCATCAGAATGGGCGGGCACAGTGTACCACACGATAAAGTCGTGGCTCGGTATTATCGGTCGCTTGATTTGCTTTTTCAAGCCATTCAGTACGCCAATAGAGCCTTTATATTTGATAATTCGGGCTTATCCAAAACGTGGATAGCTGAAATAACCAATGGTACAGATATTGAGCTAAAAACTGACGAAGTCCCTACGTGGTTCAGAAAATATGTATTAGAAAAACTAAACTAATATTCACATAAATAACTATGAAACAGAACAACACCATTCAGATTTTTGAAAACAAAAAAGTGCGTTCCCTGTGGGATGCGGAACAAGAGAAATGGTATATTTCTATTGTTGATGCCATTGCAATTCTTACCGAGAGCATTGACCCAACAGCCTATTGGCGTAAATTGAAACAACGCCTTAAAGCAAAAGGAAATGAAACCGTGACAAACTGTCACGGTTTGAAAATGCTTGCTCCAGATGGTAAAATGCGGATGACAGACGTTGCCGATGTTGAGCAATTTTTCAGACTCATTCAATCCATTCCAAGCCCCAAAGCAGAGCCGTTTAAACTCTGTGATACTAAGGGGGCTATTTTAAAATGGTCGAATTTTACCACTTTAAAAATTAAAATTATACCTAAAATGGTCATTTTAAAACGCTTGATGGATTTTGTGGAGACGTTTATTAGTGGGATGAATGGGTAAATAAATTTAAAATCATAGTTTCTAAATTAAAACGCTTATGCCACTATACACCCAAAATAATAGCCAACTCCGAGAAGTGAAAGAAAAGCCCTTTCGGTTAGAAAAGGAGATTCAAACCCTTTTTGAGTCTAACCTCATGGATATTATGGGGCTGATGATGGTTAAAAGCGAATTTGTTATTAAAAACA